>CAJUII010000007.1:14411-65972 GCA_910586405.1 uncultured Lachnospiraceae bacterium | reverse complement strand
CGTGTGGCTGGTAACAGCCATAGCCATGTAAACCCCATCCGAAGCAAGACCAAACAGGGAACTATAGACTTGCCCGGTCTGTTTCCAGGTAGGTCGCTTGAGGCTGACGGCAACGTCAGTCCTAGATAGATGATCATTCGTGCTGCTGCGAGAGCGGCAGTGCTGACAGAACCCGGCTTATCGCTGCGGTTGCCAATGGTGATACTCTGGTTTTGACTGCCAGAGTATTGTTATATAGGATAATTGTTTCAGCATAGGAGATGAATGCAAAGAGAATTAGAGGTACAATTATGAAAAGAAGGAAAAAGAAATTATATGCTGTGGTGGCAGCAGTGTCAGCGATTACAATTATTTATTTAGGTTTTGTTCTATTTTTTACGAAGCATTATTTTTTTAATACCATTATAAATGGAGAAAATTATTCAGCGGGGTCGCTTAGCAGTGTGGAGAGCCGTATCCTTGATACTTCCAGCGACTATGTGCTGGAGATCAGTGGGCGCGACCAGTTGACAGACACAATCACCTCAGCAGACATTGCGCTGCGCATGGATGTTGGCGATGCCTTTACGGATATTATTGATAGGCAGAATGCTTTTCAGTGGCCTGTTTCAATATTCCGAAAATCAGAATATACAGTTGACACGATGGTTACATATTCGAAGGAGGAACTCGAGCGCAAGATTGATACGCTCTGTTTCTTCAAATCAGAAAATATCAGGCAGCCTCAGAATGCTTATTTGAGCGATTACACGGAGAATGGATTTCAGATTGTTCCAGAAGATAAAGGGACAGTGCCAATCCGCCAGAAAATTTACGAGACGGTGGAGGAGGCAGTACAGATGCTTGCAGCGACAGTAGATTTAGATGCGAAAGGCTGCTATCAGGACGCACCCATCGCTTCGGCGAGCAGTGCACTGCAAAAAAAATGCGAACAGTTAAACCGGCTGACAGGCGTCGAGATTACTTATACTTTTGGCGATGATGTTGAGGTGCTGGATGGAAGTATCATCAAAGACTGGCTGATCATGGAGGAGGATACGCTGGATGTCGATCCCGCCCTTGTGAGAGAGTACGTCAATGCACTTTCACGAAAATACGATACATGGGGCAAGAAACGGGAGTTTCGAACGACGAACGGAGAGACGATCACGATTGCAGAGGGAGCCTACGGCTGGTGGATGAACCGCCCGGAGGAGACAGAAGCGCTCGTTGAGCTGATCAGGAGTGGAAAAAGTGAGGAGAGAACGCCGATTTATCATGCGCAGGCGGCGCAGTATGGCGAGGATGATATTGGAGACAGTTATGTTGAAATTGATCTCACGAGCCAGCATTTATGGGTTTATAAGGATGGCGTGCTTGTGGAGGAAACGGACTTTGTGTCTGGAAATGTGAGCAGAGGGTATAATACGCCAGTCGGTATCTACGGCATTACATACAAAGAGCGCAACACAACGCTCAGAGGGGCAAACTACGCCTCAAAGGTCAGTTACTGGATGCCGTTTAACGGAAATGTGGGAATGCATGATGCCTCATGGAGAAGCACTTTCGGCGCAGAGATCTATCTGAGAAACGGGTCACACGGCTGTGTCAATCTGCCGCCAAAGAAAGCGGAGGTGATCTATGAGCATGTGGAAAAAGGAGAGCCTGTCATTGTCTATGGCGGTCAGGTATCTGTGCCGAAGCCAGAGACATCGGAGGAGCCGGAGACAGTGATGGACCCGGAAGAGGCAGCATTTACGGAATTGACCCAAGAACAGCAGATACAGCTTTTGATCGAAGCAGGTGTGCTGAATCCAGATGGAACGCCCGCACAGCCGCCGCAGGAGGCGTTGCCGCAGGAAACATTGCCGCAAGTGCCACAGGAAACATTGCCGCAAGTGCCACAAGAAACATTGCCGCAAGTGCCACAACTCCCGCAGGAAACATTACCGCAGGAGGCGTTGCCACAGCTGCCGCAGGAAGCATTGCCGCAGGTTCCACAGAATACTTCTGTAGAAAATCCACAGCAAATACCACAAGAAATACCACAAGTAGTAATGCCAGATCAGCCATAAAGTGCCACAAAAATGTAAAACTGGATATTTTATACTTAAAAACTGGATTTAATTGGTAATAATTACCAAATTATTACAAAAATGTAAAATCCTATTGAATTATTTTTCTAGCGCGATATAATTAATTTTGACGTAAGAATACAAAATAATAGCTAGTAAAAGTGGCTGAAAAAACAGGAGGATTTTAACAATGAAATTCAAGAAGGTTTTAGCAACAACAATGGCAGCAACAATGGTAATGGCATCTGCAATGACTGTTTGTGCAGCAGATCAGTATCCAAATCTTAAGATTGCAAAGGAGAATGTACTCGTAGCAGGTGATGTCAATCTGACAAACGTAGCAGGTGATTACTCAGCAGAGAGCGTTCGTGGTGTAGCAGTAACAACACCGTTTGAGGATGTTAAGGCAGCACTTGGTCTGACAGCAAATCAGAGACCTACTGTTGTGATCTATGATGCTGAGAAGAAAGCTAGCCCAGAGGCAATTGCATGTCTTGAGGGAGCTGAGCAGGATGCTGGCGCAACAGAGGTTGCATCCCTTTACTTTGAGTTAGGTGCTAAGGAGGATGGCAAGTGGCTTTCACAGGTTACAGATGCTACAGTGACAGTGAAGGTAGGACTTCCTAAGACAGCAGACAGAACAAAGACATATTCTGTAATCCGTATCGAGGAGAATGGTGTTATCACAATGCTCAATGATCTTGATACAAATGATAAGACAGTTACTTTTGAAGCTACAACAGGTGTTAGCGTATACGGCATTGTGACAGATGTGACAAATGCAGCAGCGATTACACCAGTAGTTCCTGTTGAAGTACCAGCAGCAGAGTTAACTGAGGCAGCTCCGGTAGAGGCTGAGGAAGCTGAAGCAGTTGAAACACCAGAAGTAGAAGCAACTGAGGTGGTTTCAGAATAGTTTTAATTCCTTGTGGAATGTAGAGCTTGAAATGACAGAAGCATCTAGGTCTGAATAATTTAGACAGACCATTATAAAAATACATAGATATTCTGGTAATGAATAATTCCAGCATAGTTGAGACTGTGCTGGAATTATTTTCATATATAGGATTTTCTTCACTGCGTTTCCGTTGGAAAATTTACGCGCTGGTTGACTATCACCAAGAGATTCACTATAATAGGAATGTATGATGAGGGGATTGAAATGAAAAAAGCATTGGTTGGAATTTTTGGTGTATTGGCAGTAATTGGCGTGGTGGGAGTTTTATCGGTGCAGACCACTGTAGGCAAAGGCAGGTTCACAGTTCAATCGTGTGTATCTGAGGAAACAGCAGACAGAGTCGTCAATGCGGCTGGGCAGAGGGGAATGGAGGATATGCGGATGCAAGTTGTCTATCAGCTGGCAAAGCGCAGTGTGGTGGAGATCACCGTTAAGGATTCCGCGGGCAGTGGGATTTTGTGGGACCTAGAGGATGGAATTGTGATTGTATCCAACAGGCATTTGCTTATGAGGGATGTCAAGGCGGAGGTTTTGTTTGGCAATGGCGAAACATTTACAGCAGATGTGATAGGATATTCCCAACAGTATGATTTGGGGTTTATCAAGATTCCAGCAGACGCAGTGACAAACAGTGTTCTGCGTGAGATCTATGAAGTAGTTCCTGATTTTTATGAGGTAGGGACAGAGGAAGCCAGAGCAGCGTTTGCACAGAATTATGCTGAGAAACGTGTATTGCAGATGGGGGCTTCGCATTTTTCGACAGGGACGATTCATGCGTTGCAATACATGCCCCTGTTTAACACAGTCATTTTGGAAACGGCATGTTTCTCGAAGGCTGGCATGTCTGGCGGCGGAGTATTTGGGGAGGATGGAAAGTTTCTGGGATTGATTTCGGGCGGGGATGTGCCGGAGGATGCCACCCGACGGGAAGCGGAAATCACCTACAGCATTCCTTCAGCGCTCATTGCGGCGGAGTATGAGATGATGATAAATGACAAATTAGAATAGAAGGTACAGAGCATTGGTAAAACCAGAGGGAACGAAAAGAATTTCAAAGGTGGATGCATATTTAAATTGTGCAGAGAATTTTGCATATCGAAGCACTTGCATTAAGCGGAAATACGGTGCAGTGATTGTCAAGGAGGATGCAGTGATATCAACTGGATACAATGGCTCACCACGGGGATTTGAAAATTGCTGTGATATCGGTGAATGTCCCAGAATCAAGCTCAATATGCACCAGGGGGAAGGATATGCTATATGCAGGGCAGTCCATGCAGAGGCGAACGCGCTGTTGAACTGTTCGAGGGAACAGACACTCGGGGCGGACTTGTATCTGGCAGGGATTAATCCCGAAGACTTGTCGGTACACAAAGCCAGACCGTGTCCTTTATGCGCACGCATGATTATTCAGGCAGGTATCCGCAAGGTATATCTCAGGAAGGGTGAGGGCGCTGACAATTATGAAGAGATCTCGGCGGCGGATCTTGTGTGGTATATTGAGACTGACGTCTCGAGATAGGGCGGATTGTTTATCGAATTTTAATATCGTGGTTCTGGTAAGTTTGTATAGTTTGTGATATCATAGAAAATTGGAGAAATCAATTGAGGAGGTTCTTACAATGACAAAGATAGATATTTTTTCCGGCTTTTTGGGCGCTGGAAAGACGACATTGATCAAAAAATTACTACAGGAGGCACTCGACGCGTCCAAGGTTGTTTTGATTGAAAATGAGTTTGGCGAAATTGGCATTGACGGCGGTTTTTTGAAGGAAGCCGGCGTTGAGATCAAGGAGATGAATTCAGGGTGTATCTGTTGTTCACTGGTGGGGGATTTTGGCAGTTCATTAAAAGAGGTGATAGAGACCTATCACCCAGAGCGTATCTTAATAGAGCCCTCCGGCGTAGGAAAACTTTCGGATGTCATGAAGGCAGTGCAGGATGTAGATACTGATGCAAAGGTGGAGCTGAACAGTGCAGTAGTTGTTGTAGATGCAAACAAATGTAAGATGTACGCGAAGAATTTTGGCGAGTTTTTCCTAAATCAGATTGAACATGCAGGCACAATCATACTCAGCAGAACAGCACAGATCAGTGAGGTCAAGTTAAATACAGCGCTTGAGATTATCCGTGAGCACAATGATAAAGCAACGGTGATCACAACGCCGTGGGACGAGCTTGACGGAAACAAGATATTGGAGACGATTGAGAATGCCAAGGATTTAGAGGCCGAGCTTATGGCGGAGGTTGCGAAGCTGCATGATGCGTACCATCATGACCACGAAGGACACGAATGTCATCATCATGAGGGACATGATCATGATGAGCATGAATGCTGTCATCATGAAGGACATGACCATGATGAGCATGAATGTCATCATGACCATGAAGGACATGACCATGATGAGCATGAATGCCATCATGACCATGAAGGACATGACCATGATGAGCATGAATGTCATCATGACCATGAAGGACATGAGTGTCACCATCATGAAGGACATGACCACGATGAGCACGAATGTCATCATCATGAAGGACATGATCACCACGGCGAGGATTGTACCTGCGGTTGTCATGACCACCATCACGGTCATCACCATGCAGATGATATCTTTACTAGCTGGGGATTTGA
Source organism: uncultured Lachnospiraceae bacterium (assembly GCA_910586405.1). GTDB lineage: Bacteria > Bacillota > Clostridia > Lachnospirales > Lachnospiraceae > COE1. The sequence continues at coordinate 60,325 of CAJUII010000007.1, read as the reverse complement.
GACGCCTACAGCCTACACCAGAGCAGAGATTGAGCAGATATTAGAGGCGCTAGAGGATGAGAAAAAATATGGTTCAATTCTTCGCGCAAAGGGTATGGTTTTTGCGGGCGACGGCACCTGGCTGAATTTCGATTATGTTCCGGGGGAGAGCAATGTGCGCGCGGGCGCTGCGGAGGTTACAGGAAAGATCTGTGTGATTGGTGCACAGCTCAACGAGGAGAACTTGAAGGCATTATTTGCAAAGTAAGCTTGTGAGGATTGGAGAGACTATGAAGCCCGTATATATCATTAATGGATTTTTGGAGAGCGGTAAGACGGAGTTTATATCGTACACTCTTTCTCAGCCCTATTTTCAGACAAAGGGAACGACTCTTTTGATACTCTGTGAGGAGGGCGAGACAGAGTATGATGAAGAGATTTTGAGGAGAAGCCGCACGATTGTGGAATTGGTGGACGAGGAAGCGCAGATGACTTCAGCGAATTTAGTGGAGCTGGAGAAAAAATATAAGCCTGAGCGCATTATCATCGAGTATAACGGCATGTGGAATTTCAAGAATCTCAAACTGCCGTGGCACTGGAGTCTTGAGCAGCAGATCACAACGATCGACGCATCCACGTTTCAGAATTATTATACAAATATGCGTTCACTGCTGGCAGAGATGATTCGCAAATCAGAGTTGATTATCTTTAACCGGTGTGACGGGCTGTCAGAGCAGCTAAGTGGTTTTAAGCGGAATGTGAAAGCAGTGAATCCGCAGGCGGAGATAATTTTTGAGGATAAAGACGGCGAAGTAAATCAAATCTTCGAGGAAGATCTGCCATATGATTTGAAGCGCAAAACGTTGGATTTAGATGATTACGGATATGGGATTTTCTATCTGGATGCGATGGATCATCTGGACAGATACCTTGATAAGACAATCAAGTTCAAGGCGATGGTATTGAAGCCTGAGGGCAGCGATGACACGTATTTCGTGCCGGGAAGGATGGCGATGACTTGTTGTGCAGATGACATGGCATTTCTGGGATATGCCTGTAAATATGATAAGTGCAGCGAGTTGAATAATAAGAATTGGGTGGAGGTCACAGCGACTGTACACAAGGAATATTGGAAGGATTACAACGGGGAAGGACCTGTGCTTCATGCATTGTGCGTGGAGCCGACTAAAAAACCCAAAAATGAAATATTGAATTTTTCATAAATCTAGCGGGCAAAACGCCCGCTAGATTTTAAATTTATCCTTGTTGCCGTATTTTTCTTCACAGTATTTACAGCGGTAGATTTCTTTTTTTTCATCCGTCAGAACAAAGATGTGTGGTAATTCCTGCTCGATCGATGTGATGCAACGGGGATTTTTACATTTTAGAACATTTTTGATTTCTTTTGGGAGTGACAGCGGGAGCTTTCGGACAATCTCACAGTTTTTGATGACATTGACGGTGATATTGTGGTCGATAAAGCCAAGTATGTCAAGGTTGAGCGTATTGATGTCGCACTCAACCTTTAGAATGTCCTTTTTTCCCATCTTTCCGCTTCTGGCGTTTTTGATGATCGCCACAGTACAGTCTAGCTTGTCAAGTCCTAAGTGCTTGTAAATACTCATGCTTTTGCCGGCTTTGATGTGATCAAGAACGAAGCCTTCCTCAATTTTTCCTACATTTAACATTTCTGAATCCCTCCTTACTGAACGTCGATTTCTAAGAGTGTTAAGAGCAGCGCCATCCGCACATACACGCCGTATTGTACCTGACGGAAGTACACCGCACGCGGGTCATCATCGACCTCGACGGAAATTTCGTTGACGCGCGGGAGTGGGTGCAGGACAATCATGTCAGATTTGGCAAGCTCCATCTTTTCTTTGTCGAGGATATAGTAATCCTTTAAGCGCACATAATCCTCCTCATTAAAGAAGCGTTCCTTCTGGACTCGTGTCATGTACAGGATGTCAAGCATTGGCATTACTTCCTCTAGCTTGCGCACTTCGCTGAAGGAAACGTTTTTTTCGCGGAGCATTTCGATAATATAATCCGGTATGGTAAGCTCCTCGGGAGAGATGAAGATAAAGTGGATATCATTGTAGCGCACGAGTGCATTGATCAGGGAATGGACAGTACGGCCAAATTTGAGATCACCGCAGAGTCCGATGGTAAAATGATTGAGGCGCCCCTTGATAGCGCGAATGGTTAGAAGATCTGTGAGGGTCTGCGTGGGATGCTGGTGTCCGCCGTCACCGGCATTGATCACTGGAATCGAAGAGCGCGAGGCTGCAACCATGGGCGCGCCCTCTTTGGGATGACGCATCGCGCAGATATCTGCGAAGCAGGAAATTACGCGGATGGTGTCTGATACGCTCTCTCCCTTTGCCGCCGAGGAAGAGTTTGCGTCGGAGAAACCAAGAACCTGACCGCCGAGGTTCAGCATGGCAGCTTCAAAGCTCAACCGGGTTCGGGTGCTTGGTTCGTAAAAGCAGGTTGCAAGCTTTTTGCCTTCACAGACATGTGCGTACTTGGATGGATTTGCCTCGATCTCTTCTGCAAGGGTAAAGAGCTTGTCCAGCTCTGCCGTCGAAAAATCGAGTGGACTCATCAAATGTCTTAATTCTCTCATAAAAGAAAGCCTCCTAGATTAAGATAATAAAAAGGGGAACAGATTCATGTTATCTAATCCCCCCTTCGCGTCTTTTTACATACTTTTGAGATTGTATCACATCGTTAAGAAGCTTTCAAGTATAATTTAAAAAAATTGGATTTTTAATTTTGTCTTGCCTTTTGATTGGGGAATGTTATAATGTGTTTAGGCATAGCCTAAGAAGTGAAGATGTGATTATGAGGAGAACAGAAATGGAATTTAAAGAGAGAAAAAGATGGTTGTTCTTTGGACTGCCATTTACTTTTACAATATATACGATAAAAGAAGATGTGATTACAGTTAATACAGGATTTCTCAACAGGGAGGAAAATGACTGTTATATGTATAAAGTACAGGATGTGACGCTCAAAAGTTCTTTGATTGAAAGAATCTTTGGACTTGGGACGGTTGAGTGCCACACGGGAGATGTCACAAGTCCGCTGCTGGCAATACAGCATATTAAAAATGCCAGAGCTGTAAAGCAGTTTATCTTAGAACAGTCAGAGGAGGATAGAAGAAAGCGTCGGACACTCAGCACGCTTGACATTGGTGCAGTTGAGGTAGACGATGTCGAGTAGTAGGAATGAACAGGAAAGAATCTCGCTCAGTGCAGAGGAGATTGCCGCAGTGTTGGCAGATACATATTTTGATGTGAATTTGATTGGCGAGGACAAAGACGAAGAGATCAGGACAGACAGCGAAGACGATATCCGAAGTGCGCGCAGGCGTCAGCGGATGAAGGAGATGAGACGCAGGAAAAAGCAGCAGGCGATGATGCGCAGGCTGCTGATCCCAGGGATTATTGTACTGGTGATAGGGGGCGTATTGATCGGAAAAGGGATTGGCAGTCTGATAAAGAGACAGGCCGCGCCAAAGCTCTCTTATGACAGCAGTATCAATGTGGCAGGATGTTCGTTAGACAATCGCATCGCAGACAGTATCAACGAACTTCTGGAGAAGCTTGATGCGGTTACAGTACGGACGCTTGGCGGAATCAATCATGAGCCGGCGCTAAGTGCAGACGCTGACGAGGCGACAAAATCGTTGTCAGATGAGCTGGTCAGCACAAATGGCGTATTTATTGATGTGGCGGCAGGGAAGATCTTGGCGCAGAAGGATGCCCGAATGCGCATCCCACCTGCATCCATGACGAAAATATTGACAGTTTTGGTAGCGGCAGAGCACATCACTGACATGGATGATACCTTTGAGATCACAAGAGAGATTACGGATTACAGTTTCACAAACGGATGCAGCAGTGCAGGATTTGAGATTGGTGAGACGGTCACGATCAAAGATCTGTTCTACGGGACAGTGCTGCCGTCAGGTGCAGAAGCAGCACTGGGGCTGGCATACTATGTCTCCGGCTCACAGGAAGCGTTTGTGGAGCTGATGAATGAGAAGTTAGATGAGCTGGGCTTGTCGGAGACCACACATTTTACCAACTGTGTGGGTGTGTATGAAGATGCACATTACAGTACGGTTTATGATATTGCAGTGATCTTGAAAGCGGCGGCCGACAACAGTTTTTGCAGGGAGGTACTCAGCGCCCACAAGTATACGACGACGGCTACCGAAGAACATAGTGAGGGCTTAAAACTGTCCAATCTGTTTCTGCGAAGGATAGAGGACAAGGACACACACGGAGAAGTATTGTGTGCCAAGACGGGGTTTGTGGATCAGTCTGGAAATTGTGCCGCAAGTCTAGGGATTGACAAAAATGGGAAGGAGTATATCTGTGTGACAGCGAACGCGACGAATCAGTGGAGATGCATTGAGGATCACGAAGCACTATATCAGCAGTTTTTGCCCTGACGGCGCGTCAGAACATGTTCAAACAACAGTCCTGCCATAAACCAGAAAGGGAAAAAGTCTATGCGAATCAGACCGTTGATATGCCAGCGGCAACGATTATAATTCCATGGACAGAGTTCGTATTTTTCCAGAAGACGACCACTGGTGTATTCCGCGCCAAAGATGGAGAGCGCATAAATCGTCCCGCGCACGAGAAGATGACAGTGGCGGAACAATAAAAATGCTGGTTGAAACAACGCTGCGCACCCATAGATGGGAAACATCCACAGAGAGGTCTGTCCAATCAGCGGGAGCTCGCGCCGCCTGAGCGCGCCCAGTGCGGTGAAAGTGATTTCCATACACCAGCCAATTGTACCGCATTTTATGAAATTTTTAAGAAAAGGTAAAGGAATCATTGTTTTTTTCATGCGACTAGCATAACCAGATTTCCTTTACCTTATTCATTGCTCTTGTATAGTTATTTCAGTTTTTTGTTGGCTTCCTCGATGGCGGCCTGGGATGCGCGGTCAAAAGTGGTGACATTGACTGGGCCGTAGGTGGGTGTCTTATAGACGGGTGTAGTGTATCCAAATTGCGTGAAGTACACATACTGCGAAGTCGCATTGATGTTGCTGTACACACCTTCCGCAACGACCTCCATACCAGAGCCATCGCGCCGAATCCGCTTTAGCTGCGGGGTGTTGCCGGAGGTTTGATAATAAATATAGTCATTGGTCACATTGAGCAGGTCGATTCTGCCTGTGTCGAGCAGCTTTTTGCTCCCGTCTGTGATGTTGAGGCTGATGAGTGAATAGTTGTCATGAATATCAATGCCATACACAACATTGCCTTCTATGATTGGCATGTATACATCCTCAGCGATCACCTGACGGGATGTCTTGGTATTTAAATCCAGGGCCATCAAGTGTAGGTTCTGTTCATTATTCAAGTAGTAAAAGGTTGAGTTCTGTATACTGACAGGAAGGATATCCAGATCAAGGAGAATCTCCTTTGTCTTGCCATCAATGGACGCCTTTTTCAGTGATATTTCCTCAGAGGCGCATGTGTAGTACACATCATTGTCTGCGAGCAGCACATACTTGCCATTCACACGGTCAAGACAGATGACATCCTTGGGATTTGTCTTGTTGGTCCGGTAGATGCCAGATGTGCTCACCATGAATCCAAGTCCTGTTCCGCTGCCAGACCCGCCCTGATAATAATACAGATATTTGCCATCTGCATTGATGTTTGAGACTTCCGTATACACGAGTTTTTTTATCTCGGATTCATCTGGACGCATGCGGTAAAGTGCAGAGGAATCATAGGTGTTAGCAAAGTAGACATAGCCGTCATTTTCACAGAACAAACCATTGTTATATAGGTTTCCGGCAGTGTTTCCAATCGTGCCAGGGGGATTAACAGGTACTTTGTTATATTTGTGGTTGAATACAGATAACACTGTTATCAATAGTGCTGCACATACGATGCAGAGTATGGTGATGATCCTTTTTTTCATTATGTGTTCCTCCCTATGAACTGTATATTGGTATGTGTATACTATCATTATAATTGTTTTGGAAGAAAAATGAAAGAATTCTCTATTATTTTTTTACAAAGTTTATTGTGTGTGCTATACTAATAAAAAAACAAAAGCGGAGGGCAGATCAGATGGATTTATCAGAACTTAGGGGATCGCTTGACTGCATTGACCGCCAGATTGTTGAACTCTACGAGAAACGGATGGATGTATGTGCACAGGTGGCTGCATACAAGATAGAGACAGGCAAAAGAGTTTTTGACAAGGAGCGGGAACAGCAGAAGCTAAAGGCAGTCAGTGAACTGACACACAACGAATTTAATGCGCATGGAATCAGGGAGCTGTTTGAGCAGATCATGTCAATGAGCAGAAAGCTCCAGTATCAGATGATCACAGAGCACAATGGCGGGGGACGTCTGTCCTTTATCGAGATGGGCGCGATTGACTGCAAAAAGTGCAGGGTCGTGTTCCAGGGGGCGGAGGGCGCTTACTCGCAGGCTGCGATGATGGAGTATTTCGGTGAGGAGGTAGACAGCTTTCATGTTGACACATTCCGGGATGCTATGCTTGCGATCGATGAGGGGAGTGCGGACTTTGCAGTGCTTCCGATTGAAAATTCGTCGGCGGGAATTGTGAGTGAGATTTATGACCTGCTGGTGGAGTTTGAGAACTATATCGTGGGAGAGCAGATTATCAAGATTGAGCACTGCCTGCTGGCAGCGCCCGGAACAAAGCTTGAAGATATCAGGACCGTGTATTCGCATCCGCAGTCGTTGATGCAGAGCGCGCATTATCTGCTGGAGGCGGGCTGGCAGCAGATCAGCATGAAAAATAATGCCTTTGCGGCAAAGAGGGTCGCCGAGGACAAGGATCCGACACAGGCGGCAATCGCAGGGGAAACGGCAGCAAAAATTTATGGCCTTGACATCCTCAAAAGAGGGGTGAATGATATAAAGAACAATTCGACGCGATTCATTGTCATCACCAACCAAAAGGTGTTTGCTTCGAATGCTGCCAAGATCAGTCTGTGCTTCGAGGTGAATCATGAGAGCGGCGCGCTCTATCATGCTCTTTCACATCTGATGTATAACGGGCTGAACGTGACAAAGATTGAGTCGCGCCCCATTGCGGGAAGGAATTGGGAGTACCGTTTTTTCCTGGATTTTGAGGGGAATCTGACAGACAGTGCAGTGAGAAATGCACTCAGGGGACTGCGGGAGGAGACCCGCAACATGAAAGTACTGGGAAATTATTAGTGATAGTGGAGGGGGAACAGCTATGACATATAAGACCTTTGCAGCGATAGACGTAGGGTCCTATGAGCTGGCGATGAAGGTATATGAGATATCTGCCAAAAACGGAATCAAGGAGATCGACCATATTCGACATCGAATAGAGCTTGGCACAGATTCGTATTTTATGGGAAAGCTCAACTATGACCGTGTGGATGAGCTATGCCGGATGCTGAATGAGTTCACAGCAATCATGAAATCCTACAAGGTAGATGCGTATAAGGCATATGGTACAAGTGCGATCAGGGAATCGCAGAACCAATACATTCTGCTGGATCAGATTGAGACACGGACAGGGATTCGCATTGAGGTGCTCAGCAATTCGGAGCAGCGTTTTCTCGACTACAAATCTGTCGCGTCAAGAGTGAAGGATTTTCAGAGTATTATCGAGAAGAGCACCGCTTTTATCGACATCGGGGGCGGGAGCATCCAAATTTCTCTCTTTGATGAGGACAGCCTGGTCACATCACAGAATATCAGACCTGGTGTACTGCGCATGAGAGAGGAGCTTGCACGGGTTTCCTATCGGAGTTATCAACTGGAGGATATCGTGGGAGAGATGGTCTGCGACAGTCTTGAAAGTTTTCGTGAAATGTTTATCGGAGACAAGAAGATCCAAAACATTATTCTCGTGGATGATTATGTGTCGCTGATCGTGCAGCGCAATTTCCTTGAAACGATCAAGAAGGGGCAGGTGAGCACCGAGAATTTTCTGGGGTTTGTAGATTCTCTGAAAAAGAAAAAGGCGAGAGAAATCGCACTGTCGCTGGGGCTTGCGCAGGAGAATATCTCTCTGTTGTATTTGTCAGCGCTGATGATCAAGCATATGATCAAGCTGTTGGGCGCTGAGATGCTGTGGGCGCCGGGCGTATCCCTGTGTGATGGCATTGCTTATGAGTATGCGGAGCGCAATAAGCTGCTGCCGTCAGACACCGAGGGGGTGCTGCATGATTTTGAGCAGGACATGCTGGACTGTGCCAGAGATATCAACAGGCGTTATCACAGCGGTGAGCATCGTACCCGCGAGCGCGAGATGACTGCGCTGACTATCTTTGACAGCATGAAGAAAATACATGGCCTGTCAAAGCGTGACAGGCTGCTCTTGCAGCTTGCAGCGATATTGAGCGAGTGCGGCAGATACATCAGCCTTGCAAATGTCGGCGATAATTCCTACAATATTATCAGTGCGACAGAGATCATCGGGTTATCGCACGTGGAGCGTGAGATCGTGGCAAATGTAGCCAAGTACGCCACGGAGAAATTTGACTACTTTAAGATTCTGGACAGCAATGCAGCGCTTGACAGAGAATCTTATCTGAGAATTGCCAAATTGACAGCGATCATCCGTCTCTCGGAGGGTCTGGATCTAAGTCATAAGGGTAAGTGCGACAAGCTAAAGATTGCGAATGAGAATGACGAGCTGGTGCTCACTGTGGAGACCAATGCGGACATGACACTGGAGTTTGGATTATTTGAGCGGTATGCCAACTTTTTTTTGGAAGTGTACAATATCAAGCCGGTCATTAGGCAGAAAAAGAGTAATATCTGATGTAGGGGGAATGAGTGATGGGTGATAAGAACAGTAAGACAGATTATGGCAGAGCAGAATATTATTACAACCGAGAACTGAGCTGGCTTGCCTTTAACCACAGGGTGCTTGAGGAGGCAAAGGATAAGGACATCCCTCTTTTTGAGCGGATTAAGTTTCTTGCCATTACAGCGTCGAACTTAGATGAATTTTTTATGGTGCGCGTAGCTTCGCTAAAGGATATGGTAAATGCAGGCTACACCAAAAAGGATATCGCGGGAATGACACCGGCGGAGCAGCTCGAGGTGATTAACCGCGCGACACATGAGCTTGTGGGAATGCAGTATTCAGTCTATAACAAATCTTTATTGCCGCTGCTGGCACAGAACGGACTGCAAGTTGTGGAGAGCCATGAGGATCTTAGCAAGAAGGATTGTGCTTTCGTGGACAGATATTTTCAGGACAATGTATATCCTGTGTTGACACCGATGGCAGTGGATTCCTCAAGGCCCTTTCCGCTGATTCGCAATAAATCCCTGAACCTCGGTGCACTGGTGTCCAGAAAAGAGGTGAAGGGCAGGCGCCATTTGTTTAACAAAAAGTCTGTCCATGGCAAGGAAGTGGAGTTTGCGACCGTGCAGGTTCCGAGCGTGCTGCCGCGCATTGTGCAGCTGCCGGAATCTGAGGATGGGACAAAGCGCGTGATATTGCTCGAACAGATTATTGAGCGAAATATGGATAAGCTGTTTTTGAATTACAATATAGAGTGTTCCTTTCCGTTCCGCATTATGAGAAATGCAGATTTTTCACTGGAGGAGGAGGAGACAGAAGATCTCCTGAAAGAGATTGAGAAGCAGCTCAAAAAGAGACAGTGGGGGCAGGCAATCCGCCTTGAAGTCGAGGAAGGGATTGAGAAGCGTCTGCTGGACATTATCAAAAAAGAACTGATGATCGATGAACGGGATATCTACAATATACCTGGACCGCTCGATCTGACCTTTTTGATGAAAATGTATGGATTAGAAGGCTTTGGGCATCTCAAAAACAAACCTTATGTGCCCCAGCCTGTACCCGAGATTGAAGCGGGCGATGATATTTTTGAGAAAATCCGTGAGCAGGATATCCTGCTGCATCATCCGTATCAGACTTTTGCGCCTGTGGTGGACTTTATCAAGCAGGCAGCCAAAGACCCGCAGGTGCTTGCCATCAAGCAGACCCTTTACCGCGTGAGCGGCAATTCACCGATTATCGCGGCGCTTGCGCAGGCGGCGGAGAACGGCAAGCAGGTGTCTGTGTTGGTAGAGTTAAAGGCACGTTTTGACGAGGAAAACAATATTGTGTGGGCAAAGAAGCTGGAGAAGGCAGGCTGTCACGTCATCTATGGTCTGGTGGGACTCAAAACGCACTGTAAGATTACCCTGGTTGTCAGACGTGAGGAAGAGGGCATACGGCGCTATGTGCATCTGGGGACAGGAAACTATAATGATGCCACGGCGAAGCTGTATACTGATTTGGGCATTCTCACCTGCAATGAGGCGATCGGAGAGGATGCGACAGCTGTATTCAACATGCTGTCAGGTTATTCGGAACCACTCGGATGGAATCATCTGGCGCTGGCGCCGCTGTGGTTAAAAGATCGTTTTCTGTATCTGATCAACAGAGAGAAGGAGAACGCTGTCGAGAAGCGTCCGGCTAGGATTGTGGCGAAGATGAACTCCCTGTGTGACCCGGATATCATCAAAGCACTGTACGAGGCGGCTGCAAAGGGTGTGAAAATTCAGCTCATCGTCCGGGGAATCTGCTGTCTGAGGACAGGTGTGGATGGTACGGACAATCATATTGAGGTGCGCTCTATTGTGGGAAATTTCCTCGAGCATGCGAGAATCTTTTATTTTGAAAATGCGGGGGACCCTGAGCTTTATATGGCGAGTGCGGACTGGATGCCTAGAAATTTAGAGCGCAGAGTAGAAATCCTATTTCCAGTGCTTCAAGCTGAACTCAAAGAAAAAGTGTGGCATGTCCTTGAAGTGCAGTTGAATGACACCCAGAAGGCGCGTTTCCTCCAAGCGGACGGAAGCTATCGCAAGGCGGAGAGCAAGGGAAAGGCGTGCAATGCACAGGACGTATTCTGCAAGGAATATGTGACACTGGCAGCCAAAAAAGAAAAGGCGGAGCAGCAGGCGCGTACTTTCCGGCCAGAGTATAATCAGACAATACAAAATTAGAAGGAGCAAATACAGATATGATAAGATATGTACTGGCATCCGCATCCCCCAGACGGATGGAGCTTTTGGAGCAGGCTGGACTGTATTTTGAGATTGTTCCAGCGCAGGGAGAGGAGGTTCATACGAAGGAATCTCCAGCAGATATTGTGGAGGAGCTGTCATATAAGAAGGCGAGTGAGGTGGCAGCGCGCTATAAGGAATATCATACAAATGACACAACTGTCATTATTGGCGCGGACACGATCGTTGCGCATGGAACGCAAATTATGGGAAAGCCGAAGGACAAAGCAGATGCGGCGGCGATGCTCACAAAGCTGCAAGACAGCACCCATCAGGTATACACAGGGGTGACTTTGATTATCACAGAAAGCGGGCAGGCAGAAAAACCAAAGCAGGAAGTCGTCACATTTCATGAAAAGACGGATGTTCAGATGTATCCTATGACACCAGCACAGATTGCGGCATATATAGCGACAGGGGAGCCGATGGATAAGGCAGGTGCGTATGCGATACAAGGGAAGTGTGCAGTCTATATCAAAGGAGTCAGCGGAGAGTATAATAATGTCGTAGGACTTCCGATCGCAAGATTGATGCAGGAGCTCATTGCGCGGAGATTCGTATAGCATTCATATCACTGTTTGGTACAGGATGTTGCACTTGGTGCAAAGAATTGCATAGAATGTTTGCGAAAAGGGTTTACAAAACAGCCTGTAAACTGTTACAGTAATAGTTGATGTTTACAGATATCATATTATTTCAATAAAGGAGAGAGAACTATGCACGAATATGATGAGGCGGTACTGAACTGTTTTCTGGCAAACCAGCTTCAGCTTTTACCGGAGAAAGTAGCGGACAATATCGATGAAGCAGAGGCATTTCTTGAGGAGTGTGTGGCGGTAGTCGTTGATTCTGTTGAGGAAGTATGGAATTACTTTGATGAGGAAGGGATTGACCTAGAAGGACAGAACAAGGAAGAAATCGTAGATGCACCGGAGGTTTTTGACATCGGGGATGGCAGATACCTGATCGTGGAGAGTTAGGGGATAGGAATAGGGAGACAAAGTGGAAAGAAGAACAAATATTTCAGTATGGCAGTTAAGATTGTTTGAGGGCTTTGACAAAGACGTAATGGTCATGCAGCGCGATGAGGAGGAAGTCTTTGACGATGCAATCCATGTGTTTTTTGACAAAGAATACTACGATGCATATGTCGCGATGGCTGTCCGATACAGTGCGCACCATTATGCGTATCATGAAGACAAGCTCGGTGAGGTAGTCCATCAAATCTTTGAGGAATCGATACCTGGGTTGGTGCTGCATATGAGCACCAACAATGATGCCCCAAAGAATATCCTTGGGGATGAGAAGTATATCGCAGCGAGGGAGCTTCTGGGACTCAGAGATGCGGCAGACAGCTATCATGTGCTCTATATGGCGTCCATTGAACGATGCAGCAAGGAGGAGGCAGTCGCGCAGCTTTGGACGAAAAATGTCTATATTATCGGGCAGCTTCCTGATTTCAGGGTCAAGCCAAAGGAGGGTGAGAAACCAGTATTTGAGCTGATGACCATGAGGCGCAAGAATAACGGTGAACAGGCAGGACCGGAGGACTTTGATTATGAGTCTCTCAAAGTATTTTTGACATTGGACAGTGCCATGCACTTTAATCCAGACAAAAAGCCAGTCAACAAGTACAAGCTTGCCATGCTGACACAGCTTGTCAGAGGCAGGCTCCAAGTAATTATAGAGCCTCACAGGAGATACTGGCTGGAGTTTGACCCCGTATCGATTGATTTGAAGGGACATCTGGATATACCTGTTTACAATGAGGAGATGGTGCAGGCTAGAATCCGTTCTTACACGCAGATGGAGCAGATATATATTATTCTGGCGTCCATACACAGTGATTACAGAGCATCGCGCGGCAATCCGCTGCTGATGAAAGCAGATGAAAATAATATACTAATGTTTCTATTTGCAACGTATGATGATGCTGTCAATTATGTGCTGCAAAATCCAATGACCATGCCAATCTTTGACAGTACTTTTCCCATCGGTGTGCTGGATCAGAAGAATAAACTATATTCGCTGGAAACAGTGCTGGCGCTGGCGGATAAGCTGGGCGTGACAGGGGTGAATCTTGATTTTGACACTGTGGATGCGATCGGCTGTAAGATGCAGTATCTCAGAGACATTGCAGGTTATCACCGCGACGTGGAGGACTTGTTGTCGGAGGAAGAACTGGCGCAGGTCATGCATGAGGAGGATGGTGAGAAGAAGTATCGTATGCCTATCGTTCCATTCTGTGACCAGGAGAACGATTACGAAGTGTCTGATGAGAGAAAAGCGGAGCTGATCACGCATATGGACCAGGACGAGGATCAGGGATTTGCCTATATGGCAGGCTGCTCGATCATCGAGATGATGACCATGATGCAGGAAGCGGCAGTGCGCTTTGACACGGCAAGAAAGGCTTCGGACAACGAGGGTGTAGAGAAGTATACACTTTTGATGAACAGAATCACGCTGTATTTGACCGAAGCACTGTGCGAAAAACCATATATTTATACATTGAAAGAGGAGAACGGTGACTTTACACTCCGAAACAACATTGCCTACCTGATCATCACAAACCGCTATGAGACAGGCAGAAAAGGTGAGGGGAAGCTGATGCCTGCCGGGATAGACAATCCGCAGTTTATGGAAAAGCTCTGTGAGGTCAGCAGGGTTGCGGCGCTCACAGATGGTCCGAGCACATTGTGCATGATGGATACGAAGCTGATGAGTGAGGTGGCAAAGCAGTGGAAGAAGGCAGAGCCAGTACGTGAGGAGTTTATGATCTATCTGACACAGGGATGCGGTCTAACGTATTCGGATGCAGGGTACTATTATAGAAGACTTCGGTCAGACAGCAGCATCTTTTTGGAGTTTGCCTCCGCTGTCAGAGACGGCAAATATCCGTCGATCGGTATGCTTACGATAGAGGGATTTACTGCGCAAGGACTGGCTGAGCAGAATGGTTTCACAATGCTACAGGCATATGATGCATTGCTGACGCTAAAGCAGAAACCGGAGAGCGCGCAGAAGTTCGAAAAAATGCATGATGAAGAAGAGACGTCCGACAGTGATATGGAGGACAAAAAAGGATTCTTCGGAAAGCTGTTTAAGAAGTGAGGAATAAATAATGATAAGTGCAAACAATGTAACCTATAGAGTAGGAAAAAAGGCGTTATTTGAGGATGTAAACATTAAGTTTACAGAGGGGAACTGCTATGGGCTGATCGGAGCCAACGGCGCAGGCAAATCAACCTTTTTGAAAATTTTGTCAGGGAAGCTGGAGACGACAAAGGGAGATATCGCAATCACCCCAGGGCAGCGGCTTTCCGTGTTGGAGCAGGACCACTTCAAGTATGATGAGTATCCGGTGATGGATGTTGTCATCATGGGAAATGCACGACTTTATGAGATCATGAAGGAGAAAGATGCTATCTATGCCAAGGAGGACTTCACAGACGAGGATGGTATCCGCGCCAGTGAACTTGAAGGCGAGTTTGCGGAGATGGACGGCTGGGAGGCTGAATCCAGCGCAGCGCAGTTGTTAAATGGTCTTGGCATAGATACAGAGATACATTACTCATTGATGAAGGACTTGAACGGCAGCGAGAAGGTAAAAGTTCTGCTGGCGAAGGCACTTTTTGGCAATCCAGATATTCTGCTGCTCGACGAGCCGACAAACCATTTGGATTTAGATGCGATTGCATGGCTGGAGGAGTTTTTGATCAATTTTGAGAATACTGTAATCGTCGTATCGCATGACCGCTATTTCCTGAATAAAGTATGTACGCAGATTGCCGATATTGACTATGGCAAGATTCAGCTCTACGCAGGCAACTATGATTTCTGGTATGAGTCGAGTCAGTTACTTGTCAAGCAGATGAAGGAGGCGAACAAGAAGAAAGAGGAGAAGATCAAAGAGCTACAGGAGTTTATCTCACGATTCTCCGCCAATGCTTCCAAGTCAAAGCAGGCAACTTCAAGAAAGCGTGCGCTGGAAAAGATTGAGCTTGATGATATCAAGCCGTCGAGCCGCAAGTATCCTTATATAGATTTTCGTCCGGACCGTGAGATAGGAAATGAAGTGCTCACCGTGGAGAACCTCTCCAAAACCATCAATGGAGAGAAGGTGCTTGACAGTATTTCCTTCATACTGGGGCGTGAGGATAAGGTTGCCTTTGTGGGTGGAAATGAGCTTGCGAAGACGACGCTGTTTCAAATTCTTATGGGGGAGATGGAGCCGGATGAAGGGACATACAAGTGGGGTGTCACCACGTCGCAGGCATATTTTCCAAAGGACCCTACCAATGAATTTAATAATGACTACACGATCGCAGACTGGCTGATGAGCTACTCGCCAGTGGATGATATCACTTATGTGCGCGGTTTCCTCGGCCGTATGCTTTTTGCGGGTGAGGATGGTGTAAAAAAAGTGAAAATACTTTCCGGTGGGGAAAAGGTGCGCTGCCTGCTCAGTAAAATGATGATCAGCGGTGCGAACTGCCTGATTCTTGATGAGCCGACAAACCATCTTGACATGGAGTCGATCACAGCGCTCAATAATGGGTTGATCAAGTTCCCTGGCATGGCAATCTTCGCCTGCCATGACCATCAGTTTGTTGAGACAACGGCAAACCGTATCATGGAGATACTGCCAAACGGCACATTGATTGACAAGATTACGACATATGATGAGTATCTTGCCAGTGATGAGATGGCGAGAAAAAGAACATCTGTGTATACAGCCGAGGCAGAGGACGAGACTGGCGAGGAAGAGTAGGATTACAAATAGAGCGAGTAGGGGAAAATTCCCCTGCTCGATTTTGGTTACGAGGAGAGTGGAAAATGGGATTTGTTGATCTACACGTACATTCGTGCCGCTCAGACGGGACGATGACACCACATGAACTGGTGGACTATGCCCTGGAAAAAGGTCTGAGTGCGCTGGCGCTCACAGATCATGACACCATTGATGGGCTGGACGAGATTATGGAGTATGCAAAGGACAAGCCAATAGAGATCATTCCGGGTATAGAATATTCGACGGAATACAATCAGCGGGATGTGCATATTGTGGGCTTATTTATAGATTACAAGGCACCCGTCTTTCTGGAATACTTGGCCCGTTTCAAGCAGTCCCGAACGGACAGAAATTATAAGCTCTGTGCAAATCTGCAAAATGCCGGCATCGATATCACCTATGAGGCGCTTATGGAAGCATATCCGAATGCAGTGATCACAAGGGCACACTACGCTGGTTTTTTGTTGGACCACGGGTATGTGAAGAGCAGGAATGAGGCGTTTGAACGGTATCTTGGGGACCACACACCGTATTTTGTGCACCGTGAGAAAATCACGCCGGAGGAAGTAATTGAGGTGACACGAAAGGCTGGCGGGATTCCCATTCTTGCACACCCGACTTTGTACAAGCTGGGGCGGGAACAGTTAGATATCTTGGTGGGAAGATTGACAGAAGCGGGATTGATGGGGATGGAATGCTATTATAGCACGTACACACCGGCGGAGACAAGACAGATGAAGGCATTGGCAGAACAGTATCATCTGCTGCCAAGCGGCGGTTCTGACTTTCACGGTGATGCCAAACCGGGATTGGACTTAGGTGTCGGCTATGGCAGGCTTTATGTGCCGGATGAAATCCTGGTAAATCTGAAAAAGACACTGCACACGAAGATGCTGTTGACAGATTTGGACGGAACGCTGCTTGACACAAAGAAATCCGTCTCAGAGAAGAGTAGAAACGCACTCATCAAAATGCTGTCAAAAGGAAATCATCTGGTACTCGCAAGCGGCAGGTCATACGATAGCATTTTGGATGTGCTGGCACTGCTTGATTTGCCAGAGAAGGATTTGGCAGGAAGTGTCTATATGGCAGCATATAATGGTGCACTGCTCTATGACTGTACGAAACAGGCTGTCATAGCGCAGTACACAGTCCCAATACCAGCGGCACAGGCGATTTTCGATATGGCACTGCAAAGGGGCATCCATATTCAGACCTACACAGATACGCATATTGTGAGCTGTGCGGAGGATGAGGAGCTTGTCTATTACAGGACGGCAATTCACTCCCCGTACAAGGTCGGCACTGTGTTGGCGCAGGAGCTGACGCACGCCCCCTGTAAGCTGCTTGCGATAGAGCTTTATGACAGAAGCAGGCTTGAGGCATTTCGCAGCGAGTTTGAGGCTTCTGCGTTTGCGAGGGACATTACCTGTGAATTTTCCTGTGCGCGCTATCTTGAATTTTATAACAGGCACGCAGGGAAGGGAAATGCGCTGCGGCATCTGTGCAATGCGGTCCATGTCCACATCAAAAATACGGTTGCAGCAGGGGATGAGGAGAACGACATCTCCATGCTGAGGGCAGCGGCGGTCGGCGTCTGTATGGCAAACGGCACACCGTCCGTGAAGGTGCAGGCAGATTATGTCACAGACCATGACAATGACCATGATGGAATTATGGAAGTCATTGAAAGGTTTGATTTAAAATGATAGACAGCAAATGAATTAAACGGTATACTTGAAGTACGAGATTTGAATCGATAAAAATACAAGGGAAGGAAAAGGATTAGAGATGAACGAAAAAAAGATCGCATTTGCAGAAAGAATCGAGCAGAACAGCAAAAATTATTCGCCGAGGGATTTATTTAACTTAGAGGCAGCAGAAGTAATGCTGAAATTGCTAAATCAAAGCTATGGGCTGGATACACTGATGACAGACAGACATGGAAACATACTGATGACAGTTGGGGATTTTGGAGATTTTAAGCCGGATGTAGTCAACCATCCCGGAAATAAGATTAGGGTCAAAGGCAGGACGGTGTGTCATATTTATGCGAAGTTTGATCATGTTCCGACGGAGCAGTTTGATGTGGTGAGCAAGGTTCTCGGGGCATACATTGAAACGCTGGAGGAATACAGCAAGAAATCATATTTGGCTAGCGAGCAGGCTCTTTACATTGATGAGTTGGAGCAGCAGCTCAAAAAAGATGCCTCACAGGCGCAGTACGCTGGACAGAATGACCCGCTTACAGGCGTGCTGAATAGAAATCATTTTATCAGCCATATGAAGGAGCTGACAGAGCGTGAAGTCGTTCCCACTGCGGCGATCTGTGTCAATATCAACGACTGGCGGTTCGTTGACAATCATTATGGTGAGGAGGAGAGCGACCGCCTGATCGTGACTGTGGCGCAGATCCTCAAGTCCCAGGCGGAGGAAGCCGGTTTGGAGTACGCAGTGATCGGAAGAGTGGAGGGCGATGTGTTTAACGTGCTGCTGCCGCTCACAGAGGAGGAGGAAGCAAAAGCCTACTGTGACAAGATCCAAGAGGCATGTCTGAATTTCGAGGATGAGAAGCTGGCGCCCAGCATCGCTGTGGGCTGCGTAATGCGAACAAATGTCGAGGAAAATTTTAAGAATATTCTTTCAGATGCTGAATATGCTATGTTGGAGAATAAATTTGCGATCAAAAATGCACCTGGATATAAAGAACGGCTTGAAAAAGGACTTAGAAAGGCTTAAATCTAAAATAATTATTAAGTGTAATAAGTTTTGAAAACAAGAGATAATTCAAGATATGGAGAGTATTTAGAAGATAATGGAAGAAAATCAAATCTAAATGCGTTTGCAGAATGCTCAATGAGAAATTATTATATGATTTGTTAGCACTCAATAGATAAGAGTGCTAATCAAAAAGTCAATTCTATATATTTTTATAAATCATGAAGGAGGCATTTAACATGAAATTAGTACCATTAGGAGACAGAGTCGTATTAAAGCAGTTGATCGCAGAGGAGACAACAAAGTCCGGTATTGTATTGCCAGGGCAGAATAAGGAAAAGCCGCAGCAGGCAGAGGTAATCGCTGTGGGACCAGGCGGTGTTGTTGACGGAAAAGAGATCAAGATGGAAGTCAAGGCAGGCGACAATGTCATCTACTCTAAGTACTCAGGAACAGAAGTGAAGATTGACGATGACGAGTTTATCATTGTAAAGCAGAATGACATCTTAGCAGTGATCCAGTAAATAAAGAAAGTTTAGAATATAAGTGGAGGATAATGAAATCATGGCAAAGGAAATTAAATATGGAGCTGAGGCTCGTAAGACATTAGAGACAGGTGTAAACAAGTTAGCAGATACCGTGAGCGTGACACTGGGACCCAAAGGAAGAAATGTTGTTCTTGATAAATCTTTCGGTGCGCCGCTCATCACAAACGACGGTGTGACAATCGCGAAGGAGATTGAGCTGGAAGATGCATTCGAGAATATGGGTGCACAGCTCGTCAAGGAAGTTGCTACTAAGACAAACGATGTGGCAGGCGACGGTACCACAACAGCGACTGTTCTGGCACAGGCGATGATCAATGAGGGTATGAAGAACCTTGCGGCAGGCGCAAACCCAATTATTTTAAGAAAAGGTATGAAGAAGGCTACAAACTGTGCAGTGGAAGCAATCGCATCCATGAGTTCCAAAGTCAATGGAAAGCAGCACATTGCAAGAGTAGCGACAGTTTCCTCAGGTGATGAGGAAGTTGGTAACATGGTAGCAGATGCTATGGAGAAGGTATCAGGCGACGGCGTTATTACTATCGAGGAGTCCAAGACAATGCAGACAGAGCTTGACCTGGTAGAAGGTATGCAGTTTGACCGCGGATACATCTCAGCGTACATGGCAACCGATATGGATAAGATGGAAGCGACAATGGAAGATCCTTATATCCTGATCACAGACAAGAAGATCTCAAATATTCAGGAGATTCTGCCAGTGTTGGAGCAGGTAGTGCAGTCCGGTGCAAAGCTTCTGATCATCGCTGAGGATGTAGAGGGTGAAGCACTCACGACACTGATTGTCAACAAACTTCGCGGTACATTCAATGTCGTAGCAGTGAAGGCGCCAGGATACGGCGACAGAAGAAAAGCGATGTTGGAGGATATAGCAATCCTCACAGGCGGTCAGGTGATCAGCGAGGAGCTTGGTCTGGACCTCAAAGAAGCGACACTGGAGCAGTGCGGTCGTGCGAAGTCTGTTAAGGTTCAGAAGGAGAACACCATCATCGTTGACGGCGAGGGTGATAAGGCAGCAATTGATGCGAGAATCTCTCAGATCAAGAAGCAGGTAGAGGAGACAACATCTGACTTTGATAAGGAGAAATTACAGGAGAGACTTGCAAAGCTTGCAGGCGGTGTTGCAGTCATTCGTGTCGGCGCAGCGACAGAGACAGAGATGAAGGAAGCAAAGCTTCGTATGGAAGATGCCCTGAATGCGACAAGAGCAGCAGTGGAGGAAGGAATTATCGCGGGCGGCGGATCTGCTTATATCCACGCGTCAAAGAAGGTGGCAGAGCTTGTTGACACGCTGGAGGGCGATGAGAAGACCGGTGCAAAGATTGTATTGAAGGCACTGGATGCACCGCTTCATATCATTGTTGCAAACGCAGGTCTTGAGGGCAGCGTTATCGTAAATAAGGTGAGAGAGTCCAATGCAGGTGTGGGCTTCGACGCTGCCAAGGAAGAGTATGTTGATATGGTTGAGGCTGGTATCCTTGATCCTGTGAAGGTGACAAGAAGTGCATTGCAGAATGCATGTTCTGTTGCGAGCACACTCCTCACAACAGAGTCCGTAGTGGCAAACATCAAGGAAGATACACCGGCAATGCCGGCAGGCGGTCCTGGAATGGGCGGAATGATGTAATAAATTCAAGAGCTTCAAAGAAGGAGAACGCAGTGAAAGCGTTCTCCATTTTTTCATACGCAGCTTTATGCACAGGAAAGAAGAGTGAGCGCATATCATGATAGAAAATGTAAAGAACTGTGACAGCATTCACCTGTTTCGGGATATCAGCAGGGATGAGATCGAGAAGATGTTTCGGTGTTCAAAGACAGTGGAACGCAGTTTTGAAGATGGAATGTATATCTTTCGTCAGGGAGAGACACCCCAAAATCTGTTTCTGGTCCTAGAAGGGTCTGTGATGATCTCGAAGGACTTTGCGTCAGGAAAACGGGATGTGCTTTTTATGGTGGGGCAGGGAGATGTCTTTGGTGAGATGTTTCTCTTTGCAGATACAAAGGCATACTGGTATGATGCCATCGCGCAGGAGAAGGTGCGTGTACTTCAAATACCGTGGGAATTTTTTTACTGTTTTTGCAGCAATGCCTGTGAGCATCACCGCATGATTACCAGAAATATGCTAGAGATTCAGTCAGAAAAAAATTTTAAGATGACCAGAAAGCTGCATCTGTTGTCTGGAACAACACTGCGTGAGCGCATTGCCCTGTGGCTGTTGGAACAGGCTGCGGATGGTGATCGGATCAAACTTTCGATGAACCGGGAGGAACTGGCGGATTATCTTGGTACAACCAGACCATCGCTGTCCAGAGAGCTGATGAAAATGCAACAGGAAAAGCTGATTGAGACGGATAAGAATCTCATTCAAATTATGGACCGCGCTGCATTAGAAATTTTGTATTAAGAAAAAAACATAAAAAAGATAAAAGTGTAACAAATGTTACAGATATTTCTTTGATAATAAAATATACTAAAATCACAAAATAACACATACAAAATTATTAGATGCACAAAAACAAGAAGTATTTTTATAAAAGGAGGAATTATCATGACAGACAATGCACAGGTAAACAATTTGGTAAATCTTTTGGATGGATATGCAACAAAGGGTGGTCATCACCTCAATGTAAATGTGCTCAACAGAGACACACTCTTAGATGCACAGAAGCATCCAGAGAACTATCCGCAGCTCACAATCAGAGTTTCAGGCTATGCTGTTAACTTTATCAAGCTGACACCCGAACAGCAGGCAGATGTGATCTCAAGAACATTCCATGAGGCAATTTAAACGTCGGCAGCATCATAACTTTATAATTCCATGAAACAGGGCACTGTCCGTAAGGGCAGTGCCCTGTTCGTCTTTTGTAGAAAAACAATGAACATAAAATGCAAAAGGAGATAAAATAGTAGTATCCAAATCGAAAAAGGAGCGTGACAGATATGCAGTTTGATATTAGTATAGGAATAATATGGATGCTGGTCTCAATTGCAGGCGTATTGATACCGTTGGTGGGAATCTTTGTGCTGATGGGAAAGGAGTAGAGCAAATCTTCGACCAATCTGATGGTTGCAAACATCGGTTGCCTCATTATGAACGGGGCTTATTTTTTACTGCTTCGAACTGGGAAGCCTGCTGAGGCAACAATGGCGCTAAAGATGGAATATCTGGGAAATTTTTTGTTTTATTTCTTCTTTATTAAGTTTATTCTCTCCTATATGCAGATTGATGTGCGGCATCGATGGGTCAGAGTATTCACACATCTGTGGATGTTGTTTGAGGTGGCTGTGATTGCATTGGTTTGGGATGACACCAGACGGGAGGAAATGTTTGCGCACCATGATCTCGAAGTGGATTCCCAATTTGGCTATCATTTTTTTTAATATGCAGGGCGGCATTGTCTATAAGGTTCGATACGGCTTTTTGCTGGGATTTCTGCTCATTTTGATCTTGTATATGATCATCAAGAGGGTACATATCAGAAAGCAGGGCGGTGATGAAAAACATAATCTTTCGCATCTGATTGTAGCGAAGTTCGTCATCATCATACCGCTTGTCATGGAGATTGTGTTTCGGTTTAGCTTTGAGTTTGTGCCAGTTTGGCGAAAAGCTGTCCGAGCGGCTGAGAGATTTGTTTTTATCAGAAAAGACAGAGATTGTGATTGGAGATAGACATTATGAAAAATTCATCAAGGAACTGACGGTCAAAGATAAACTCAGAGGATACTGTCTGATCATGCTGAATGTGACAAAGCGCTATAACATGATGGAGGAGTTGAAGGAGGCAAAACAGCGCGCCGAGGAGGCAAACGAATCTAAGTCTAATTTTCTATCGAATATGTCGCATGAGATTCGTACACCCATGAACGCCATTGTCGGCATGACCGAAATTTTGCTGCGCAGTGACCTGTCAGATCAGGATAGAGGATATCTGATGAACATCAAAAATTCGGGAGCGTCTCTGCTTACCATCATCAACGATATTCTTGATTTCTCCAAGATTGAGTCCGGCAGGCTTGAGATCATCGAAGAAGAATATGAACCTATGTCCATGCTCAGTGATCTCAGCATGATCTTCCTGAATCGAATTGGGGATAAGCCGGTGGAACTGCTCTTTGACATAGACAGGAATCTGCCCAATAAGATGTACGGAGATGCACTGCGTATCAGACAGGTTATTATCAATATCGCGAACAATGCAATCAAATTTACAGGAAACGGATACGTAAAGCTTACGATCAAAATGTCGCCCATGACAGAAGCAGATATGGTGAATCTTGATATTTCAATCGAGGATTCTGGTCAGGGCATTAAGCCGGAGGATCTGGACAAACTCTTTGGTTCTTTCCAGCAGGTAGACACCAAGAAAAACCGAAATAAGGAAGGAACGGGGTTAGGACTTGCCATCTCCAAACAGCTTGTGGAAACAATGGGCGGACAGATTGGTGTGCGGAGTGAATATGGCAAAGGCAGTGAATTTTACTTTAATATACCGCAGCGTGTGATTGGTGATCAGATTGCCGCCACAGTAAAGGGGGAGGCTGTTCTCCATGAACCGATGGTCGTGAGTGGACATATGAATGATGAGTGTACGCTGAACCAATTAAAGGCTTTGGCGGAGGGGTACGGACTCAAATTTGTGGATTGCTATGAGGCGAGAGCACGCAAAGACAAGGTGGACTATTTCTTTGTGGATGAAGCTGTTTATCGAGGGATTAAGGATTCGATAGAGGAGTATTTTGTATCGACGGGAACAGAGTTGTGTGTGCTTCAGAATCCAATGCGTGAGGCAGTTTGGGATGAGCAGGCAACAGTGGTGAATAAGCCGCTTTACACACTGAATTTCTGTCAGGTCATCAATCATGAGACGACTGCCGCATTTGTTGAGACTGATAATGTGATGAACTTTACTGCACCGCAGGCACAGATATTGATCGTGGATGACAATGAGATGAATCTCAAGGTAGCAAAAGGGTTATTGCAGCCGCTTCAGATGAATACTGACACAGCCAGCTCCGGCAAGACAGCGATTGAGATGGTACAGCTAAAGAAGTATCATATTGTCTTTATGGATCATATGATGCCTGTGATGGACGGTGTGGAGACAACGCAGAAAATGCGTGCACTCGATGACGCCTATATCCAAACTATGCCCATTATCGCCCTGACCGCCAATGCGGTGATGGGGGCAAGAGAAAACTTCAAGGAAGCTGGAATGAATGACTTCGTGGCAAAGCCCATCGAACTCAAGGATATCTGTAGCAAGATTCGCGCATGGCTGCCGCATGAGCTGATCCATAAGCTCTCATCGTCAGCTCCGGCAAAAGCACAGATCCCAGCACAGGAGCTTCCGGCGATCGAGGGGCTGGATGTTGCGGAGGGCGTGAAAAATTCAGGCAGTTTGGAGTTATTTACGAACCTGCTGGGGGATTTTTATAAATTAATCGACCTAAAGGCGACAAAAATCGAAAAATGTCTTGCAGATGGGATGATTTGTGATAGAAAAGCTTACAGAATAAAGTAAAAGGGAGATAGTGTTATGCAAAATGTATTAATCGTATCGGAGGTACAAAGTTACCTGCTCGTTTCGCTTCAGGAAAGGCTGGAGGGAGCAGAGTGCATCGTGACAAACATTCAGGCAAATCCAGATGTGCTCAGCAAGATAAAGGAAGATGTGGATATGATCTTTATCTTTGCGGATGAGGAGCTCACCAGGCAGCATCAGGGACTTACATATCTCAAAGACAAAGCGCTTGAAGATGATATCCCAATTTTTGTCACGGGCGATCCGCAGGAGCTTCTCGAGATACAGAAGGATATTCCACTGCATTTGATACAAAAGGAATTTCCGCGCCCAATCAATGTCAATGAGGTTGCTGAGGCGATAGAGTCCTATCTGTTAATCTTTGGCAAACAGAACAAAAAGAAGATTCTCGTGGTGGATGATTCAGGTGCTATGCTTCGAAATGTTAAAGGATGGCTGGAAGATAAGTATCAAGTGATTCTGGCTAATTCAGGCGCTATGGCAATCAAATATCTCTCGACTAACAGACCGGATCTGGTGCTGCTTGATTATGAGATGCCGATTGTGGATGGCAAGCAGGTGCTTGGCATGATTCGCAGTGAGTCGGAGTTCTCGGATATCCCTGTTATCTTTCTGACCAGCAAGGGAGACAAAGAGAGCGTGATGCAGGTCATGGATCTGAAACCGGACGGATATTTGTTAAAGACGATGCCGCCAGAGCAGATTAAGCAGTCTATTGATACCTTTTTCTTAAAAAGAAAGGTTTATCGTAATTCACTTTTATAGAACAAAAATCGAGTGCATACCACTCGATTTTTGTTTGTGCGCAGCCCCTTTTATTATGCGTTTGCCAAAGCCGATAATTCCGACAGCATCTTAGGAAGGTCTTCTGCCATATTGTCATCGCTGAACTGACAGGTTCCTACTTTCCTGTGACCGCCTCCACCGTATTTGAGCATCAGGCTTCCGACATCAACATTGGAAGTCTTGTTGAGGATACTGTATCCGCATGCAGCGCTGCATCCCGCACCGCCGCGCCCGCTCACAATCCATGCGGAGATATTCTGATCTGGATACATACTGTAGATGAGAAAGCGGTTTCCAGAGTAAATCGGATCAACACCTCTCAGATCAGAGATGATCAGATTGCCATCAGTACGCGTATAGTTTCGGACCATTTCCATAAATTTTTCATTCTGTTCAAAATAGATCTCGATGCGTTCCTGCACATCGGGAAGTGCAAGGATTTCATCGGTCGTCATCGTGCGGCAGGCATCAATCAGTTTTTCCATGAGCTGATAGTTGGAGATGGTAAAATTTCTCCATCGACCCAGGCCAGTGCGGGGGTCCATCAGAAAACCGACGAGAATCCAGCCCTTTGGATTCTGAATCTCATCAATTGTGAGATTGCCGGAGTCTACTTTGTCTACAGCGACCATCATATCATCAAACTGGGGGAAGCGTTCTTTTCCACCATAATATTCATAGATAATGCGCGCACAGGATGGAGTGATACGGCTCTCCCCTTTATATTTGCCCTCAAGCTGTAATCTTTCATGCTCGCTTGAGTGGTGATCAAACCACAGTCCGCATCCCTCGACATAAGGTACATTGGCAAGACAGTCGTCCTTCGTAACTTCTACCAGTCCATCCTGTAAATCTTTAGGATGTGCAAATTTCCAATGATCGATGATGCCAGCTTCCTTCAAAAGAGCGCCGCAGGCAAGACCGTCAAAGTCAGAGCGTGTTATTAATCTCATATTATCCTCCTTGTATGTTCCATTAGATATTGTGCATAAATACCTTGTTCCATTATATTATAGTGGATATGTACAATTTTTTCAACTATTTTGGATATGCTTTTATGGGTTGCGAAGTGTGTGAAAATACTCTATAATGCAAAGTATGAAAAGATTCAGAAACGCGAGGTGTTGCTGAATGCTTGATAAATACAAAGGACAGCAGGGAGGAATTTATGAAAAAGGAGACAGCGGACCAGACTGGTTATGAACATGTTGAACACACCTTTGGTCCAGTGTATGACAGACAGTCAAGAATATTGATCCTAGGTTCTATGCCGTCCGTAAAGTCGAGAGAACAGCAGTTTTATTATGGACATCCGCAGAATCGTTTCTGGAAGGTGCTTTCTGCGGTCCTAGGAGAAGCGGAGCCGGATTCCATTGACGACAAAAAAGCTTTTCTGCTGAGAAATCATGTTGCGCTGTGGGATGTGATCGAGTCCTGTGATATTATCGGCTCATCGGACAGCAGTATCCGAAATGTAAAGGGAAATGACATGCAGCGTATCTTAGATACAGCACAGATCAGCACGATTTATCTCAATGGCGGAAAAGCATATGAGCTTTTTATAAAATATTGCAGGCCAATGATAAAAGGCAGGGAGCTTTTGCTTGTGAAGCTGCCTTCGACCAGTCCGGCGAATGCAGCGTGGCAGCTTGACAGGCTGACGAAGGCATGGCGTGAGGCATTACAAAAGTTTTGAGAAAGGGTATCAGATAATCATGAGGTTTGAGGCAGATATCATAAATGGATTTGACGAATACTGTAGAGAAAAAAGAAGTATGATTGCGAAGCTATCCGATGAGGAACAAAAGGCATGTCAGGAGAAGGTGCTTGTTGCAAGATCACTGCTGCATCACCAGGCACAGCAAATGACAGCCATATATGCCAAATGGGCAGACGATACTTCAGGGCCGTTTGGGGCGTTGCAGGAGGCGACAGTGACAGCACTCTGTGCAGGGATAGAGGACACGGCATTTAACAAATGGAAGGTCAATCTGATCGATGCGGTCAGACAGATGCAGGAGACAGAGCAGATGAAACGGCTTCCTAGGCTCTCAAAAGCATATGAAAAAGTACTTGACAGCCTCGATATTGACTTTTCAGATATTGAGGATGAGCTAAAAGCGGTCTTTGAGCCGGAATGCATTTATAACACACTCGTACTGCTAGTCACAGCAGTCAAGAATTACTGTGAATTTCTCGAAGGCATCTACGAAAAGCAGAAGGCAGCAGAAAAGGTAAGGAACTAAGGGGAGCGCAGCAGTCATGCAGAACGATCAACAGAAAAAATACCGGACAAAGAGCAAGGATGCCATCATGACATATCTGGAGATGCATAGAGAGCATAGCTTCAGTGTCTATGATGTCAATGCGTACATGCAGGAAAATGGCATACAGGTCAATCTGACGACCATTTACCGCAATCTGGACAAGCTCACGGAGAGCGGGATGGTTCTGAAATACAAGACAGCGGAGGATGAGTGCTGCCGTTACCAATGTGCCAAGCCGCACGCGCACTGTCATGAGCATATCCATATGCAGTGCAGGTCATGCGGAAAGATTCTTCATCTGGAATGTGCGTTCATGGAGGAAATAATTAAACATCTGTATGACCATCACAGATTCACATTGGAATGTTCAGGATCTGTGCTGATGGGGATGTGTGAGGCGTGTCAGGAGGAAGAAAACAGACAGATACAGAAATCACAGGATAGCAAAGGAGTATAAGTACAATGGAAATGTGGGATATTTACGACAAAGACAAGCGGCGCACTGGACGCACTATGAAAAAGAACGATTGGTGCTTAAAGGACGGAGAGTACCATTTGACAGTGCTCGGTGTCGTAGCGCATACCGACGGCAGGTTTCTGATTACCAAACGGGTCGAGACAAAGGCGTGGGCGCCCGGCTGGTGGGAAGTATCCGGCGGTGCATGTCAGGCAGGAGAGGACTCCAAGGATGCCGTTCTAAGAGAGATCAAGGAGGAGACAGGGCTGGAAGTGTCTGGCTGGGACGGCGGGTATCTCTTTAGCTACAAACGGGAAAATCCAGGCGAGGGAGACAATTACTTTGTGGATATTTATCGTTTTATCGCTGATTTTGACGAGGCGGATATTCATTTGCAGGAGGAGGAGACAGACGGGTGGATGCTCGCCACGCTCGATGAGATCAAAGCGTTTGCAGCGCAGGGTATTTTCCTTCACTATGACAGTATCAAGCGTGCGTTTGAATTGACGCCGACCGAAAAGGAGAACGAATACAGAAACAAAATAATGAAAGGTGGATGAAGAGAAGGATGAAAAAATATATGAATGGCATGGCGGGATTGATGTTGGGGGCAGCGCTATTCTTTGCGGCACCGACAATGGAGGCAGCCGCGGCGGAATACTCTGTGACTGAGGCAGCCGCAATCCTGTATACAAATAACAATACTGTCATTTTATCCGATGCGGACGATGCTGCGGTAGTGCTTCCTGAGGTGGCAGCAGATCTTCCGATACAGGTGACAGGGGTTACGAGCAATGGCTATTTTCAGATCAATCTGGATGGTCAGACCTTTTACATTCATGGGATTGGACTGAGTGCGGCGGATGCGGTCAGCCCGGTATATGATATCATCCTAGCGCAAAAGGCAGTGTTCCCAGAGGGAATGCACTGGACGAATGACAATTACTATGAATGGAAGGGAGGGACGTACACAGGTGGTTTTGGCTGTGCGGGTTTTGCATTTGCGGTCAGTGATGCGGCATTTGGAGATACGAAGGCGGTGATTCACAAAGATTACACCAATATCAGAGTGGGAGATATCCTGCGGGTGGACAATGATACACACTCTGTTATCGTGCTTGAAGTGCGGGATAATTCTGTTATTGTGGCAGAGGGCAATTACAATGCATCGATACACTGGGGAAGGGAAATTCCGAAAGCACAGTTGGTAGACCCATATAGTTACATTATGACGAGGTACTGATTAATCCACAAATATATTGATAGATAGGAGAAGAAAATGGAGAAAATAACAAGCTTTACAATCGATCACATAAAATTGCAGCCGGGGGTGTATGTCTCCAGAAAAGATCAGGTTGGGGAGAGCATGATCACGACCTTTGATCTCAGAATGACATCACCGAATGAGGAACCTGTTATGAATACGGCAGAAGTACATACAATAGAGCATCTGGCAGCCACTTTCTTGAGAAACCATAAGACGTTTGGCAGCAAGACCATCTACTTTGGACCAATGGGATGCCGAACAGGCTTTTATCTGTTGCTTGCAGGAGATTATGAATCAAAAGATATCGTGCCGTTGATGATTGAGCTGTATGAGTTTATCCGAGATTTCAAAGATGAAGTTCCAGGTGCCAGCCCAAAAGACTGTGGCAATTATCTTGACATGAATCTGGGCATGGCGAATTACCTTGCTAAGAGATTTCTGGATCATGTGCTGTACCAGATTGACGAAACGAGGCTGGTGTATCCAGAATAAGCGAGGGTGCATATAGTATCATAAAACCCATAAGGTGACACGAATGGACAATACTTTCTTGACACAAATTACAAACGGGATAGTCGAGGATGTGGAGACAGGCAGAAACGGGTCTTTCGTTCTCGTTTCTTACAGAGACTGTCCGAGCTGTGGCATGGACAATCAGACTATACGGCTGAATGTCAGCAACAACACAGTCATTCTGGATGAAAATAACAATCGTATTCCACTGAGAACTTTGCAAAAGGGCATGACGGTGAATGCAGCTTTTTCGAATGCGACAACGAGAAGCATCCCACCGCAGGCAGCAGCGTATGTCATACAGTTAGTGGGAAGACCGCGTCAAGATGAGGTGACTGTGGGCAGGATAGTTGATGTGGACAGACAAAACAGAAGCTTCACGACGATTAGCGATGGCAATTTATCTTCCGTGATCAGATTTAATCTAGCAGATGATGCGCAGATTTTAAACAGCTTTGGCAGACCAATGAATTTTGCCAATCTAGTACCTGGTCTGAGAGTGAGAGTGCGTCATGCCACGTTTATGACAATGAGCATTCCGCCGCAGACAACAGCGTTTGAGGTTCGGGTAATCTGACAGTAATTTAAGTGCTATGTCCTTTTTCTTTCTGGGAAAATCATGTAAGGAAAAAGGACATAGTTCAATTCAAAGAGGAAATAGAAGTGAGAAAAGACAGAGATCTGACAACAGGCAGTCCGTTTCGGCTGATTGGTGTATTTTCTTTTTCGCTGGTAGTCGGCAATTTGTTTCAGCAGGTGTATACATTTGTGGATACCATTATCATCGGAAAGAAGAATGCGTCTTTTGTGTGCGGTAATCCTCACAAGGTTTATCGGAAGCGATGGCATTTTCTGGGGTGAGGTATCAGCATGGCTTTTTGCGGATGTATTTCTAATTGCTGTGTATTGGAAACAGATGAAAAATGAAGTGCCAGTTCGTCACAGAGGATAGGCTCAACATGGAGCCTCCCGTGTATTGATTGGTTAAGGAGCAGTAAACAATGATATATTTATCGCATTTTTTATTTCCCGACAGAGAGCGGGAGTATGACTTTACAATGAAACAAAAACACACTTGTTATGACACCGTCTATCCATTTTTAGTGCTTTCAGCGCATCAGCTTAAGATGCTTGATTTTGAACCAGTCACCATTCTGTATGGCGGAAATGGCTCAGGTAAGACGACTGCATTGAATGTCATTGCGGAGAAGCTTGGACTTGCGCGGGACACCCTCTATAACCGTTCCAACTTTTTTGAGGATTATACGAAGCTGTGCACGTTTGAGACGATAGGAAGGCTGCCCAAAGACAGCAGAATCATCACAAGTGATGATGTGTTTGACTTTATGCTCAGCCTGCGCTATATCAACGAAGGGATAGACCGGCGGCGCGAGGAATTGTTTGAGGAATATCAAGAGGCCAAGTATGCTAAGTTTCAGATGCATTCCCTGGAGGATTACGAGCAGCTCAAAAAGGTAAACGCAGCGCGGCGCAATACCCAATCAAAATTTGTGCGCAACAGCTTACAGGACAATGTCAGGGAGCACTCTAACGGGGAGAGTGCATTTCTCTATTTTGCAGACAAAATCAAAGAAAATGGACTGTATCTGCTCGATGAGCCGGAGAATAGCCTGTCACCGGAAAAGCAGCAAGAGCTGCTGCGCTTCTTGGAAGATTCCGTCCGCTTCTTCAAGTGTCAGTTTGTGATCGCAACACACTCGCCCTTTCTGCTCTCCATGAAAGGCGCAAAGATTTATGATCTGGATGACGATGTGGTGGACGTAAAGCGCTGGACAGAGCTGGCAAATGTGCGCGCATACTACACATTTTTTAAAAAGTATGAAAGCGAATTTGAAGAATGAAAAGAGTAAATGTGCCGGAGGGATATAAAATTGGCGCGCTGCATGATTTGGGGTTCAGAACGGTGGCGATGGCTTTAAAGGAGGATTCGCTGTGCATAGATTCGCCGCGGCTAATGCGGGAGCAAAGGCTCGCCATTGTACTTGGCACAGAGGGCGATGGCCTTGCAGCGGAAACCATTGAAACCTGTGATTACACCGTGCGGATTCCAATGGCGCAGGGCGTTGATTCGCTGAATGTCGCAGCGGCAAGCGCAGTGGCATTCTGGCAGCTAGGGACTATGACAAGATGTTTAGAACAAATGAAAGAAGAGGGATTATGATGGAA
This sequence comes from uncultured Lachnospiraceae bacterium, assembly GCA_910586405.1. Classification (GTDB taxonomy): domain Bacteria; phylum Bacillota; class Clostridia; order Lachnospirales; family Lachnospiraceae; genus COE1. The sequence goes on along the minus strand of CAJUII010000007.1, from coordinate 28,160 downwards.
TTGGCTGATTATTTTAAGAGTATTATCGACGAGGACCGATGTGCTATTGTCATCTGCAATCTTGCACATGAAATCATTTATATGAATCCAGCGGCAGTCGCACGCTATGGAAAACGGGGCGGTCAGGCGCTTGTGGGACAAAGTCTGCTGGATTGCCATAACCCACAGTCTGTTGAGCTGATTCAAAAAGTTATTTTATGGTTTGAAGAAAGAACAGACCACAATCGAATCTATACGTTTTATAATGAAAAAGAGAATAAAGATGTCTATATGGTAGCGCTGCGGGACGCGGATGGGACACTGATCGGATATTACGAGAAACATGAGTACAGAACCAGAGAGACAACGAAAAAATATGACTTTTCAGCAGAGTGAGGGCGAAAGAGATGATTGTCAGAAAACATTTTCGTTTTACAGGAAGAGTGCAGGGTGTGGGATTCCGTTACCGGGCGAAATATGCCGCAAACGGCATGGGAATTACCGGCTGGGCAAAGAATGAGTATGACGGTTCAGTTGAGATGGAGGCACAGGGGACAGAGGAATCCATCAACAGGATGCTGGTGATGATCAACAAAAGCGATTATATCGTAATTGATTCTATTGAGACAAAAGAAATACCGTTAGCGGAGAATGAGCGGTCATTCTATGTAATATAGTTTTTCTTCTGGAAAGGAGTAATCACATTGACACATATAGAGAAAGCAACTGATTTTTTGATGCAGGAATTTCATTGTTCGCAGGCGCTTGCGGGGGCATTCGCAGAAGAGTTTGGATATAATCTGAAGATTCGAAGTGTGAATAAACAAAACAGGTTCCGCAAAGATGTGCATGACCTGCTTCTTTCCTCCAGTAAGAAAATAGGTTTTATCCAGTTTGATGTTCGGCGGTTCAAGATTATCAATGATCTTTATGGAGAAAAGTTTGGTGACGAGGTATTGTTTTTTATCAAGGACAATCTAAAAGCGCTTTGCAATGACAGACAATTTTATCTGAATCTTCGCAGCGATGTATTTATGGTTGTCACAGAATATGATTCCGACAAGGAGCTGTTGCGCTTTATCAAAAGTATTGAGGAGCGGTCGGCGTTCTTCAAAGATGTCAAGCTGCAACTGGCATTTGGCGTATATTCTGTTGATGACAAAAGCATGGAAATTCGTCAGATGGAAGATCGGGCATCGATGGCGAGGACGGCGGCGAAGGAAAATGCCATCTCAAATGTGATTTTTTATGAGGAACAGTTCAAGGAGCTGCTCTATACCCGCAAGTTCATTGAGGAAAATATGCATTCTGCTGTCATAGAAAAGCAGTTTAAGATGTATTTACAGCCTAAATACAGTATCTCACGCAACAAAATTATCGGTGCAGAGGCACTGGTGCGCTGGATTCATCCAGAAAAGGGCATGATATATCCCAATGAATTTATTCCAGTGATTGAGGAAAATGGTTTTATCAAGATCGTAGACTATTACATCTGGGAGGAGGCAAGCCGGTTTATTCGTAAATGCATGGACAGCGGTATAGAGGATTGCCCTGTGTCTGTAAACGTGTCCAGACATCATCTAAAGGACATGGAATTTGTGCAGGTTTTAATGGATGATATCCAAAAACATCAAATAGAACAGTCGCTTTTGGAGCTTGAGATTACGGAAACAGCCAATGATGAACAGATTGGTCAGATGGCAATGCGGCTTAAAATGAACGGGTTTACCTTGTTGATGGATGATTTTGGAAGCGGTTATTCTTCCCTGAATGTACTGCTTGAAACACCGTTTGACGTGATCAAGCTGGACAAGAAATTTATGGATAATATGATGGCTTCTGACAAAGGAAAGCTGATATTGGAACATACTGTATCAATGTCGCAGGAGCTGGGGCTTGGGCTTCTGGCGGAAGGTGTGGAGACCAAAGAGCAGGTGAAGCTGTTGGATAAAATTGGGTGTGACCACGTTCAGGGATATTATTTTGCAAAACCCATGCCGCAGGAAGAGTTTTATGAATTGTTAAAAAAAGATAGAGGGATATAGGAGGATGAAATAATGGTAAAACATGTAATTTTATGGCAGCTAAAGGATGAGTTATCTGTCGATGAAAAGAGGGATGTCAGCGCAGGTATAAAGACAGGGCTTGAGGCACTCAAAGGGAAAATACCAGGTCTTGTGGACATCAAAGTGGAAGTGGAACCGCTGGCATCTTCCAACGCGGATGTGATGCTTGATTCTACATTTGAGAGTGAGGAGGCACTGAAAGGCTACGCAGTTCATCCAGAACATGTCGCGGTGGCAGATGGCAAGGTGCGCCCATATACCAAAATGAGAGTATGTATGGATTATGAGCTCTAATGTACTGATTATGCATTACAAATGATTAGTACACTAGGCTTATAAATTCGTCTGGTGAAAGGTTGATTTGTGTACAAAATATATAGCTAAAAGATAAAAACAAGTATATTTATGTATAAAAATGACAAATATGTCTATTTCTTGAAATAAATTAAAAAAAGTACTTGCATTTTATAAAAAACTGTTGTATGATTTAATAGCTGTCGGCGATACAGAAAATAGACAGCAGAATATAACAGTTATGGCTCGTTGGTCAAGCGGTTAAGACGTCGCCCTCTCACGGCGAAAACAGGGGTTCGATTCCCCTACGAGCTGTTGACTGTTTAAAACAGCCCAACCCGATGAAACGCTGCAAATACCAAATGTTTGGTGTTGCGGTGTTTTTTATTATACAAGGATAGTTTTGATTAAAGTCGTTTTAGACCGTTATAAATCAAAAGTTTGTGGGTATTTATTCAAATTATAAAAATTCACTAATTTTTAACGATTATGCGCTTGTGATGTTTCGCCATTTCAAGTATAATATTTAATGAGACATACTATAAATAGAGAAATATAATAAGAAAGGGTGTTGTGAATGGGATTCAAGAGTGACGAGAGTATTAAGGAGTTTACGCATAAGTATTCAAAAGTATGTGTGGACAACAACGCCATTGAGCCGGATTTATTTGATGAATATGGGGTAAAAAGAGGGCTGCGTGACAAGAACGGAAAGGGCGTGCTATCGGGTCTTACCAATATTTCACTGATCAAATCGTCGGAGGAAATTGATGGGAAGAGCGTTCCGTGTGATGGGCAGCTATATTACAGAGGCTACAATATCTTTGATTTAGTGAGAGGTTTTCAGAGTGATAACCGGTTCGGATTTGACGAGTGTGCCTATCTGCTGCTGTTTGGAAATCTTCCGACAGCGAGTGAGCTGATGGAGTTCAAGAAGACACTGGGGTATAGTATGACTCTGCCCACCAATTTTGTGCGGGATGTCATTATGAAGGCGCCAAGCCATGATATTATGAATTCCTTGACAAAGAGTGTGCTGACGCTGGCGTCATATGATGACAGTGTGGCAGATATATCACTGGACAATGTACTTCGGCAGAGCCTGATGCTGATCAGTGTATTTCCGATGCTTTCAGTATATGGATATCACGCGTACAATCATTATGAGTGTGATGAAAGTCTGTACATACACAGACCGGACCCAAGGCTTTCCACCGCGGAGAATCTGCTTAGAATGCTGCGACCAGACATGTCCTATACACCGACAGAGGCTAAGGTGTTGGATGCTGCGCTTGTGCTTCACATGGAGCATGGCGGTGGTAATAACTCTACCTTTACAACGAGAGTTGTCACCAGTGCAGGGTCTGATACATATTCGGTTATCGCGGCTGCACTGTCTTCTCTGAAGGGACCAAAGCATGGCGGGGCAAACATCAAGGTTGTACAGATGATGGAGGATCTGCGCAGGAATGTGGATGACACGACCAACGAAAATCAGGTGCGTGAATACTTGTATCGCCTGTTGAACAAGGAGGCATTTGACAGAAGCGGTTTGATCTATGGTATGGGACACGCTGTCTATTCGATTTCTGACCCGAGAGCGTTGGTGTTTAAGTCCTTTGTAGAGCGTCTTGCAAATGAGAAGAAGCATCACAAGGATTTTGAATTGTATTCCATGATTGAACGGCTGGCACCGGAGGTCATTGCTGAGAAGTGCAGGATCTACAAGGGTGTCAGTGCAAATGTGGACTTTTACAGCGGATTTGTATACAGTATGTTGGATATTCCGATGGAATTGTTCACACCAATTTTTGCGATTGCACGTATTGTCGGCTGGAGTGCACACCGGATGGAGGAGTTGATCAATGTGGATAAGATCATCCGACCAGCATACAAGAGTATCGCGGAGCTGAGACCATATCAGACGATCAAGGACAGATCGACGCCCAAACTCGATGGTCAGGAACAGAAAGTGTATAAACTTCCTATGAATTAATAGGAAAAAAATTCTAAAAAGTTATTGCATTTTGCAGGTTACGGTGTTAGAATGGTTATAAGTTAAATGAATGCTAGATGATAAAGAGTGGACTTGTGAGTCCACTCTTTTGTTCATGATAACAAAGAAATATGGCAGATTTCCTGATTTCGTTAAGAAGGAAGCTGTATATGAGGTGAGTGAATGGCGAAGAAGGATTTGTATGAGGAACGCTCGGAGGCGCTGTTGGTGCCGATTGTGAAGGCAAACGGCTGCGAGATTTATGATGTGGAGTATGTGAAAGAAGGAAGTGACTGGTATCTGAGGGCTTATATTGATAAGCCGGAGGGCGTGGGAATCGTTGATTGTGAGAATGTCAGCCGCGCTTTTTCTGACAAGTTGGATCAGGAAGATTTCATACCAGATGCCTATATTCTTGAAGTGTCAAGTCCGGGATTGGGCAGAGCATTGAGAAAAGACAGACACCTTGAAAAAAGTCTTGGCGAGGAGGTAGAAATAAAAACCTATAAGCCAATTGAGCTGCAAAAAGAATTTGTTGGTATCCTCAAAGCGTTTGACAAGGATACGATCACGATTGAAGTGGAGAGTGGCTCAGAGACAAAGGATATGGTCTTTGCCAAATCTGATATTGCAATTATCAGATTAACACTGGATTTTTAGTTTAGGAGGGTAAAGGAAAAATGAATAAGGAATTAATGGAAGCGCTTAATATTCTTGAGAAGGAGAAGGAGATCAGCAAAGAGACTTTGTTTGAGGCAATAGAAAATTCTCTCCTGACAGCCTGCAAGAATCATTTTGGAAAAGCAGACAATATCACTGTTCAGATAGACAGAGAGACCTGTGATTTTATAGTATATGCCACCAAGGATATTGTAGCAACCTACGATGAGGTTGAAGATGATGTCACACAGATCTGTATTGATGATGCTATCCAGCTTTCAAAGAATGCCGTGATCGGGGATACGATTAATATAGAGATCAAATCAAAAGAGTTCGGGCGCATCGCCACGCAGAATGCAAAAAATGTCATCTTGCAGAAAATACGCGAGGAAGAACGCAGCGTCGTATACAATCAGTTTTTCGAGAAAGAGAAGGATGTTGTCACAGGTATTGTGCAGCGCTACATTGGCAGAAACATCAGTATCAATCTCGGAAAGGCGGATGCAGTGCTCAATGAGGCGGAGCAGGTAAAAGGTGAGGAGTTCAAGCCGACAGAGCGCATCAAGGTATATATTCTGGAAGTAAAAAATACGCCAAAGGGACCAAGAATTCTCGTCAGCAGAACACATCCTGAGCTTGTAAAGCGTCTTTTCGAGGCGGAAGTGACAGAAATCAAGGACGGAACGGTGGAAATCATGAGCATTGCCAGGGAGGCAGGGAGCCGTACAAAGCTTGCAGTCAGGACAAATAATCCCAACGTCGATGCAGTGGGGGCCTGCGTCGGCATGAATGGCGCCAGAGTCAATGCGATTGTCGAGGAGCTGCGCGGTGAAAAGATTGACATTGTGAATTGGGATGAAAATCCCGGAAACTTTATTCAGAATGCCCTTTCGCCAGCGAAGATCGTAGCGGTGTTTGCAGATCCTGATGAAAAGACAGCAAAGGTGGTTGTGCCGGATTATCAGCTCTCCCTTGCTATCGGCAAAGAGGGACAGAACGCAAGACTTGCGGCAAGGCTTACGGGATATAAGATCGATATTAAATCCGAGACGCAGGCGAAGGATGCAGAGGGATTTCGCTATGAGGATTATATGTTTGACGAAGATGGCGATGTGTACTACGAAGAAGAATATGAAGAAGGCGAATATGCGGACGAGGAATATGACGATGCTGCGTATGAGGGAAGTGAATCTAAAGAAGGTGCATATGACGACTCTGAATATGAGGATGACGAGTCCGGCGAAGCTGACTATGATGAAACTGATATAGAGGAAGACGGTTATGATGCTGAGACAGAAACCTTCGACATAGAGGAGGAGACAGAGGCATAAATGGCAAAAAAGATTCCGATGAGACAGTGTATCGGCTGTGGTGAGATGAAGAGCAAGAAAGAAATGATACGGGTGCTTCGCACAGAGGATCAGGGCATCATTCTGGATGCTACGGGCAGAAAGAATGGCAGAGGTGCATACATATGCCCTGCCCCGGAGTGTATGAAGAAAGCGAGGAAATCAAGAGGACTTGACAGGGCCTTCAAGATGCCGGTACCTGATGAAATATATGACAGTCTGACAAAGGAGATAGAAGTATTTGAATAAGCAATACTCAAATAAGGTATATTCCATGCTGGGGCTTGCGATGAAGGCAGGCAGGATAGTGAGTGGAGAATTTGCAACTGACAAGAGCATAAAGAGCGGTAAAGCATGGCTCGTTATTGTGTCGGAGGATGCATCGGATAATACCAAGAAGATGTTTTCCAATATGTGTGAGTTTTACGAAGTACCAAGATATTTTTTTGGAACAAAAGAGGAGCTTGGACGTTCAATCGGTAAAGCTATGCGATCATCTCTTGCAATTACAGATGAGAACTTCGCAAAATCTATAATGAAGCATTTGGAACAGTCATCAATCTGTGAATCGTGAGGGTGAGGAGGAAAAATATGGCAAAAATGAAAGTGTATGAACTGGCACAGGAGATCGGCGTAAAGAGCGCGGAAATCCTTGCATTATTAAAAAATAAAGGTATAGAGGTAAAAAGCCACATGAGTGTATTAGAAGACCGACAGGTAGAAGATGTAAGGAAGATGCTGAAAACACCTGCTAAGTCAGAAGAGGCACCTAAGACGACAGAGAAAACCGCAGTATCGGAGGAGATAAAGGCGTCTGCCAAGACTGGTGAGGGGACCACAGTAAAAAAGAAAAGAAGCATTATATTTGTGAGCAATCCACATAATTCCAAGATGCCAGGGGGCGCACAGATTCCTCGAAAAACTGCGCATTCAGATAAGAAGGCAGCGCCGCAGCAGTCCAAGACTGCGAACGCGGAGGGGAAGAAGCCGGCAGCGGAGGCAAAGGCAGACCTTGTTGCGGAGAAACCAGTGCAGAAGCCGGCAGCAGCGGAGCCTGTCAAGGTGGAGACAGCGAAAACAGAGCAGCCTAAAAAGGAAGAAGCAGCAAAAGCACAGACTACAGTGAAAACAGAAGTGCCTGACAAAGTGGATGCTGCTGTCAGGAGTGAAGCGCCTGCAAAGACACAGGAGTCTGCTGTCAGAAGTGAAGCGCCCGCAGCAAAGCCGGAGGAATCAAAGCCGGCTCAGAAAAATGACACACGTGACAGTAATAACGGCAACAATCGGGGTGAGAACCAGCGCCGTGATGGACAGCGAGCGAATGACAATAACCGAAATGATGGACAGCGCCGCGACGGACAGCGGACTTATGACAATAATCGGGGGGATGGACAGCGCCGCGACAATAATAGAAATGATGGACAGCGCCGTGACGGACAGCGGACTTACGACAATAACCGAGGGGATGGACAGCGCCGCGACAATAACCGAAATGATGGACAGCGTCGTGACGGACAGCGGACTTACGACAATAACCGAAATGACGGGCAGCGCCGTGACGGACAGCGTCAGGGCGGAAGACCGGGACAGGGATTTAACGGCGGACGCGACAATGACCGCAGTCGTGATAACAAAGGCGGATTTGGCAACAAGGGAGCCAAGAGTGGATTTGTGCCAGAAAGTCCGATTAAGGATGCCGAGAAGCATAGAGATGAGGAAAAACGCCGTATCAGCCAGGAGAAGGATAAACGCAACCGCAAAGACCTGATCTATGAAGAGGATAGCGAGAATATCAAGAACATCAAGGGGAAGAATAAGCCGGGCAAGTTTATCAAGCCTGAGAAAAAGGCGGAAGAGGCAGTTGAGGAGCAGATCAAAGTGATCACGCTGCCGGAAAGCCTCACGATCAAAGAGCTTGCTGACAAGATGAAGATACAGCCGTCTGCCATTGTAAAGAAACTGTTCTTGCAGGGACAGATTGTGACTGTCAATCAGGAGATTCCATATGAGACAGCAGAGAATATTGCGATTGAATACGATATTATTTGCGAGCAGGAAGTAAAGGTAGATGTCATAGAGGAGCTCTTAAAAGAAGAGGACGAAAATCAAGAAGACATGGTTCCAAGATCTCCTGTTATCTGTGTAATGGGGCATGTAGATCATGGTAAGACATCGTTATTGGATGCAATCAGAAAAACAAACGTGACAGATAAGGAGGCAGGAGGGATCACGCAGCATATCGGTGCGTATACTGTCAATGTCAATGGTCAGAAAATCACCTTCCTGGATACGCCGGGGCATGAAGCTTTCACCGCGATGCGTATGCGCGGAGCGAACTCGACGGATATCGCGATTCTTGTTGTGGCAGCAGACGACGGTGTCATGCCGCAGACAGTGGAGGCGATCAATCATGCGAAGGCAGCAGGGATTGAGATCATTGTCGCTGTCAATAAGATTGATAAGCCTGGTGCAAACATTGAGCGAGTGAAGCAGGAGCTCACAGAGTATGGTCTGATTGCGGAAGACTGGGGCGGAAGTACAGTGTTTGTTCCAGTGTCTGCAAAGAGTGGGGAAGGTATTGAGCAGCTTCTGGAGATGATTCTTCTCACCGCAGAAGTACTTGAATTGAAAGCAAACCCGAACAGGCGCGCAAGAGGTCTTGTGATCGAGGCTGAGTTAGATAAGGGCCGTGGTCCTGTCGCTACAATCCTGGTGCAGAAGGGTACTTTGAAAGTTGGAGATTTTGTATCAGCGGGTGCGGCGAGCGGTAAAGTCCGCGCGATGGTGGATGATAAGGGACGACGCGTGAAAGAGGCAGGTCCGTCCATGCCTGTGGAGATTCTGGGTCTGAGCGATGTGCCCAATGCCGGCGAAATCTTTATCGCGCACGAAAATGACAAGGAAGCGAAATATTATGCGGAGACTTTTGTCGCGCAGAATAAAGAGAAGCTTCTTGAAGATACTAAGGCTAAGATGTCCCTCGATGATCTGTTCTCACAGATTCAGGCTGGAAGTCTTAAGGAACTGAACTTGATCATCAAGGCAGATGTACAAGGCAGTGTGGAGGCTGTGAAGCAGAGTCTCATGAAACTGTCAAATGAAGAGGTTGTTGTGAAGTGTATCCACGGCGGTGTCGGTGCGATCAATGAGTCCGATGTGAGTCTGGCATCGGCGTCGAAGGCGATCATCATTGGATTTAATGTGCGTCCTGATACACAGGCAAAGGCAACAGCGGAGCGTGAGGGTGTCGATGTAAGGTTATATAAGGTGATCTATCAGGCGATTGAGGATATCGAGGCAGCTATGAAAGGAATGCTGGACCCTGTATTTGAGGAGAAGGTCATCGGTCACGCAGAAGTTAGACAGATTTTCAAAGCATCTGCCGTTGGCAATATCGCAGGCTCTTATGTGCTTGATGGTATCTTCCAGAGAGGGTGCATGATTCGAATCACCCGTGAGGGAGAACAGATTTATGAGGGTGAGCTCGCTTCGCTCAAGCGGTTTAAGGATGATGTCAAGGAAGTCAAGGCTGGATTTGAGTGCGGTCTTGTGTTTGAAGGCTTTGACAGTATGCAGGAGCTTGATATCGTAGAGGCCTATATAATGGTAGAAGTACCAAGATAAATGATAAAAAGATATCAAGGATAACGGGAATACGATTTGAGCCGCCAAAGGCGGCATGGGAGATTAATATGAGGAAGAACAGTGTCAAGAATACCCGTGTAAACGGGGAGGTGCATCGTGTTCTGGCAGAGGTTATAAGAGGCGAGATCAAAGATCCGCGTATCAACCCTATGACTTCTGTAGTATCCGTGGAGGTGGCGCCAGATCTAAAGACCTGCAAAGCGTGGGTCAGTGTGTTGGGCGACGAAGATTCTCAGCGGGATACGATCGAGGGATTGAGAAGCGCGGAGGGCTATATCAGAAGTCTTTTGGCGAAAAAGATCAATCTGCGGAACACGCCGGAAATTAGGTTTATCCTTGACCAGTCGATCGCTTACGGGGTATCTATGTCGAAAAAGATTGATGATATCAACCGTGCAGATGATGAACGACATGTTGAGGAACATGATGATTCATGTTTAGAATGGCATGAACAATAATAAATCATGAATAAATCATAAAAAGTATCTGGGAATATTTGACTTCCCAGATACTTTTGTGTATCATGTACACAGATGTAAAAATATAAAATTTAAAGGGATTTATATAAGGGTAGTGATGATTATGGAAAAGATTCAGTTGTTAGATGAATGTAGAGATGCAAAGAAAATATTTATATCAGGACATGTCAGACCAGACGGAGACTGTACAGGTTCCTGCCTGGCAATGTATTTATATCTAAGGAAAGCATTGCCGCACGCAGATGTGACTGTCGCTTTGGAGGAGCCTTCAAGCGTATTTGCATGTATCAAAGGGTTTGATCAGATAGACAGTACCTATGTTGTGGATGGTGAGGTGGATGTATTTATCGCGCTGGACTGTGAGAAGTCCAGGCTTGGAGGTGCAGAAGAGATATTTGCCAATGCCGGAAAGCGCATCAATATAGACCATCATATCAGCAATGAGCGGGGCTGTGGAGATATTAATTATGTGATTCCCGGTTTCAGCTCCACAGCAGAGCTTGTCTATAATCTGTTTGACAAGCAGTATATGGATGAGGAAATTGCCAAAGCAGTTTACATAGGTATTGCGCATGATACGGGAATTTTCAAGTATTCCAATACATCGCCGGAGACGCTTCGGATTGCCGCAGAGCTGATTGAGTACGGTTTTGATTTTCCAGCGGTGATCGACGAGACGTTTTATGAAAAAACCTACGCGCAGAATCAGTTGCTGGGCAGAGCGCTTCTCGAGAGTATTATGTTTATGGGCGGCAAGTGTATTGTCAGTGCGATCGATAAAAAGACGCTTGACTTTTATAGTGCTACGTCCAAGGATCTCGAGGGAATTGTCAATCAGCTTCGTGTTACCAAAGGGGTTGAGTGTGCTATTTTCATGTATGAGACAGGAAACCTTGAGTACAAGGTGAGCCTGCGCTCCTGCAAGTATGTGGATGTCAGTAAAGTAGCAGCCTTCTTCGGCGGCGGCGGACATGTGAGGGCGGCAGGCTGCAATATCAATGGAACATTTCATGACGCAATCAATAATATTTCAAAGCAGATTGAACTTCAGATGAAGGAACATGGGGATATGGAATGATCAATGGTATAATGAATATCTATAAGGAGGCAGGCTACACTTCACATGATGTTGTGGCAAAGCTTCGTGGAATTGTAAAACAGAAAAAAATAGGACACACCGGAACATTGGACCCTGACGCAGTCGGGGTTCTTCCTGTGTGTTTTGGCAATGCGACAAAGCTCTGTGCTCTGATGACAGACAAAAGCAAGGAATATGAAGCGGTGATGAGGCTAGGTGTGACGACGGACACGCAGGATTTAAGCGGCAGGATTTTGCGGGAGTCCGTTGTGGCTTCGACCGCGTCGGAGATCGAAAATATGATCATGAGCTTTGTCGGTGGCTATGAGCAGATACCGCCGATGTACTCTGCATTGAAAATCAATGGAAAAAAGCTGTATGAGCTAGCGAGAGAGGGGAAGGAAGTAGAGCGGCAGCCGCGCCATGTCGAGATTTCATATATCAGGATACTTGACATGAATATACCGGATGTCAGATTCGTGGTAGGCTGCTCTAAAGGGACCTATATTCGGTCATTGTGCGCAGACATCGGTGAACAGCTTGGCTGCGGCGCAGCGATGGCACAGTTGAAACGAACGAGAGTCGGGAACTTTCGGGTAGAGGATGCTGTCACACTCTCACAGATGGAGGAATTGATGCGGCAGGGCACATATGAAAAGTATGTGATTGCGCCGGACAGTGTATTTATGGAGTACGCAGGGGCAGTCGTCAAGCGTGCGTTTGAGGATGCACTCTCCAATGGAAACAAATTGTATCCGCGTCAGTTGGACTTTGATTCTGCTGTTCTTTTGAAGGACGGGGATATGCTGCGCGTGTACAATAGCAGCCGAGAGTTTAAGGCAGTGTATGTATTTGTAAAAAATGAGGGAGTATTGAAACCATTTAAGATGTTTTTATAGCGTATAAATGGGATAGAGGATCATGAAAATCATAGAGAACACGACAGAGTTTTATATAGAAGAGAATACCGCAGCGGCAATTGGGAAATTTGATGGTTTTCACAGAGGGCATCAAAAGCTTCTGGCGCTGCTGAAACAACAGCAGGAAAAAGGGATGAAAACAGTCGTATTTACTTTTGTTCCATCTCCCGCAGCATTTTTTAGCAGGGATTCCGTCAAGGAACTTTCCACCTTGAACGAAAAACGCAGGATTTTTGAAAATGCAGGGGTGGATTATTTGATTGAATATCCCTTTTATCAGGAAATAGCGGATATGGCGCCTGAAGTATTTGTAAGAGAGGTACTTGTTGATCGGATTCACGCGAAATGTGTGGTTGCCGGTGAGGATGTCTCTTTTGGAAAGTGTGGGGCGGGAAATTATCAACTGCTGCGGGAGCTGGCGCCGGATTGCGGCTACCAGATCATTTTGATTGAGAAGGTATCCTATGAGGGGAAGGAGATCAGTTCTAGCTATGTCCGCGAGGAGGTGCGTAAAGGGAACATGGAGCTGGCGGCACATCTGCTGGGTATACCGTATCATGTGGGCGGAGAAATCATACACGGCAGACAGTTGGGGCGCACGATTGGTATGCCGACGGTGAATTTGCTGCCGCCGGAGGAAAAGCTTCTGCCGCCTAACGGTGTTTACTATTCCTATGTCATTTTTCACGGCAGGGACAATGAAATGCCATACTATCATAAAAAACTTCCGTCAATCACAAATATCGGAACAAAACCCACTGTAGATGAGTGTTCAGTGATGGGCGTTGAGACGTATATTTATGATTTTGACAGGGATGTCTATGGGGAAGAGATGGCGGTTTATCTGTTGCGTTTTAAGCGGCCGGAGATGCGTTTTGACGGAGTCGATGCGTTAAAGATGCAAATGGAGAAGGATATCGCGGAGGGCAAACGCTATCACAGACTGTAGGAGTTTTTTGATATTGTTGGGGGATTTTGGTATTTTTACGGACGAATTTTGTTATTGACAGATTGTATTTGAGATGTTATATTAAATTTTGTAATTAATATGTAACAAAGTTGTAACAAAGTTCGAGGTGCAGAGAAGATTGAGAGCCTGAACTGTTGATAGGTTTCTGCTGTATGGACACAGGGCAGCAAAAGAGGAATTGGATTAGAATATGAACAGGATAAAAAAGTTAAGGTATGCAGGGGTGATTGCAGGGGTAGGTCTTGCAGTAGTAATGTTTAGCAATGGTGTATATGCAAATACCAATCCTAAAGAGACAAAGGAGGATACAGAG
>CAJUII010000007.1:0-14311 GCA_910586405.1 uncultured Lachnospiraceae bacterium | reverse complement strand
CTGGAGAAGCGTCTGAGGAGCAGACTGAGCAGTCAGAAAGTGTGGAACCACAGACGGACGCCGCAAAAGAGACAGCGCCTGAGACACATTGGGGATATACAAATCTAGGTATCGCCCATGTGGACAACCACTTGAATATCAGAGAAGAGCCAAACGAAAATGGGAAATTAATCGGAAAGCTGCCGAAAGATGCAGCATGTGAAGTTCTTGATATAGATGAAAATGGATGGGCACATATCAAGTCAGGAAAGGTAGAAGGATATTGCAGTACAGAGTTCTTATATCTTGATGATGCTGCGATTTCGAGAGGTCGTGAGGTAGCTTCCATGCTGGCTGTTGTAAACACACAGACTTTGAAAGTCAGAGAAGAGCCGAACACAGACTCCGTTGTCATCACACTCATACCAGAGGAGGAGGAGCTTGAAGTCGTAGAAATCATGGATAATGGCTGGATTAAATTCTTGCTCGATGATGAGGAGGCGTATGTTTCTGGTGAGTATGTCGATGTGGAGGAGCGGCTTGAAAAGGCTGTGACGCTCACAGAGCTTAAATATGGACAGGGTGTGTCCGATGTGCGCGTTGATCTGGTACAGTATGCAAAACAGTTTGTCGGCAATCCGTATGTATGGGGCGGCACCAGTCTGACAAATGGTGCGGACTGTTCGGGATTTACACTGAGCATCTTCAAAAAGTACGGCGTGAGTCTCCCGCATCACGCGGCATCGCAGGCACAGCTTGGAACGAAAGTGGACTATAGTTCAGCGCAGCCGGGAGATCTGGTATTCTATGCAAAGAACGGAAGAATTAATCATGTGGCAATTTATATAGGAAATGGTCAGGTAATCCATGCGTCAAGCCCTAAGACAGGCATCAAGATTTCAAGCTGGAATTACCGTACACCAGCCGGAATCAGAAGGTATTTGGCAAATTAAAATCCGTGCATTACAGGGTGCAAAATGAGGGTGCAAAATGGTTGAAATTTGTGTTGCATAATCTGAAATCGTGTGATATACTATCAAAGTGTGTTGATGATATACAGCACCATGACAGCGGATACCCAGTGTCGGGATGCTCCGACCCAGACTTGGTATACTGCGGTTTACAGATTGAATTAAATGGAGGATTTTACAATGATTTCTAAGGAAAAAAAGCAGGCAATTATCGCTGAGTACGGCAGAAAGCCCGGAGACACAGGTTCACCGGAGGTACAGATTGCAATTTTGACAGCAAGGATTCAGGAGTTAACTGAGCATCTGAAGAGTAACCAGAAGGATCATCACTCAAGACGTGGTCTTTTGAAGATGGTTGGTCAGAGACGTGGTCTTTTGGACTACTTAAAGGGGACTGACATTGAGGGATATCGTACACTCATTGAGAAGCTTGGTATCAGAAAGTAATTTTTGAATAGTTCCTTATGTGTTTGAAGGGGCGGAAATATCCGCTCCTTTCTATACATTCAGAAGTTGATTCTGTTTTGCGGAAGAACAGTGATAGGCTTGAATGGAAGTTTGGCTCGAGACCGCTGAAAAGTTTATGAGATCTCGTGAATTTTTCAGTAGTTTCGGCAGGCTTTATTCGAGCAGTGTGTAGTGTGAGAAGTACTTCTAAGTCACTCGCAGCAAAGGCTGCTTCGCGAAGAAGTACTAAGTCTCACACAGGAAAAACGCGAAGGACAGCGTTTTTCATATCTATTTGAGCCGCTAAAGCGGCATGGAGATTTATATGAGAATGAAGTGTAAATTAATATGCTCGTATAAGTGGGCGGACGGGAATGAAAAAAGAAAAGGAGAATTGAGATTGTATGGAATACATGACATTCAGTGAAAAGAGGGACAAGTCCTACAAGTCTTACAGTATGGAGCTGGCAGGACGCACATTGACAATTGACATCGGAAGAGTGGCAGCGCAGGCAAACGGGGCAGCGCTGATGCATTACGGGGACACAACGGTGCTCTGTACTGCTACCGCATCAGAGAAACCCAGAGATGGGATTGATTTCTTCCCGCTTTCTGTGGAGTATGAGGAGAAGCTTTACTCTGTCGGAAAGATTCCGGGAGGCTTTAACAAGAGAGAGGGCAAAGCAAGTGAGAATGCGATCCTGACAAGCCGCGTGATTGACAGACCGATGCGCCCGCTGTTTCCAAAGGATTACAGAAATGATGTGACCTTAAACAATATGGTCATGAGTGTTGACCCAGAGTGCCGTCCAGAGCTGGTCGCAATGCTTGGCTCGGCGATTGTCACTTCGATCTCTGATATCCCGTTTGACGGTCCATGTGCGACAACGCAGATGGGGCTTGTCGATGGCGTGTTCGTGGTAAATCCAAATCAAGAGCAGTGGAAAAACGGCGACTTGCAGCTTACAGTGGCATCTACTAGCCAGAAGGTAATTATGATTGAAGCCGGTGCAAATGAAGTGCCGGAGGAAAAGATGCTCGAGGCGATTTACAAGTGTCATGAGATTAACCAGACAATCATTGCGTTTATCAACCAGATTGTAGCAGAGGTTGGCAAGACAAAACATGCTTATACAAGCTGTGCGATTCCTGAGGAAATGTTTGCAAAAATTAAGGAGATTGTTCCGCCTGAGGAGATGGAGGTCGCTGTCTTTACAGATGAGAAGCAGGTGAGAGAAGAGAATATCCGCAAGATTACGGAGAAGCTTGAGGAAGCGTTTGCAGAGAACGAGGAATGGCTTGCTATTCTGGGAGAAGCGATTTACCAGTACCAAAAAAAGACCGTCCGCAAGATGATCCTCAAAGACCACAAGCGTCCTGACGGCCGTGCAGTCACACAGATTCGTCCGCTTGCGGCTGAGATTGATTTGATTCCAAGAGTACATGGTTCAGCGATGTTCACACGCGGTCAGACGCAGATTTGTACGGTGACGACACTGGCGCCATTGTCAGAGGTTCAGAAGATTGATGGACTTGACGAGAATGAGACTGCAAAGAGATATATGCATCATTATAACTTCCCATCCTACTCTGTAGGAGAGACGAAGCCGTCAAGAGGACCGGGCAGACGTGAAATTGGACATGGTGCGCTGGCTGAGAAGGCACTTGTGCCGGTGATTCCGTCAGAAGAAGAATTTCCGTATGCAATCCGTACTGTGTCAGAGACATTTGAGTCAAATGGTTCCACATCACAGGGCTCGATCTGTGCATCAACCATGTCACTGATGGCGGCGGGCGTACCGATTAAGAAGCCGGTAGCAGGTATTTCCTGCGGACTGGTGACAGGCGAGACGGATGATGATTACATCGTGCTGACAGATATTCAGGGGCTTGAGGACTTCTTTGGCGACATGGACTTTAAGGTTGCCGGCACAAAGGACGGTATCACAGCAATTCAGATGGATATCAAGATTCACGGTCTGACAAAACCGATTGTCGAGGAGGCCATCGCCAAGACAAAAGATGCCAGAATGTATATATTGAATGAGATCATGATTCCCTGCATCGCTCAGCCAAGACCGACGGTTGGGGAGTTTGCACCGAAGATTATCCAGACGAAGATTGATCCAGAAAAGATTGGTGATGTGGTTGGACAGAGAGGCAAGACGATCAACACAATCATTGAGCAGACTGGTGTGAAGATTGATATTTCAGATGACGGATTTGTGAGCATCTGCGGCACAGACCAGAAGATGATGGACAAGGCGTGCGAGATGATCAAGATTATCACGACAGATTTTGAGGCTGGTCAGGTATTTAAGGGCAAGGTAGTCAGCATCAAGGAGTTTGGCGCGTTTCTTGAGTTTGCACCCGGAAAAGAGGGCATGGTTCACATTTCGAAGATTGCAAAGGAGCGCATTAACCATGTTGAGGATGTGCTGACACTCGGTGATGTTGTTACCGTTGTGTGCCTTGGAAGAGATAAGATGGGTCGCATCAGCTTCTCTATGAAGGACGTAGCGCAGCAGTAATCCGATAAAAAATTAGCATCAATCAGGGAGACACTTCATTGTGAGAAGTTGTCTCCCTGCATGTTTTTGATTGAAACATCAAACGAATGAAAAAGTGGTTGGCACTTGTATAGGAGGATAGGGCTTTGATGAACATATATTATATAGGAGGTTCGCCGTGCAGCGGCAAGAGTACAGTGGCAGAGCTTCTTGCTGCAAAATATAATTTATATTATTTTAAGGTGGATGATTTCTTGGACAACTATACTCAGATGGGCGCTGCGCAAGGGTACGAAATTTGTAAGAAGCAAACCTGTATGTGCGCAGAGGAGATTTGGATGAGAGAGCCCGCTTTGCAGTGCAGGGAGGAGATTTCGTTTTATAAAGAGATCTTTGCATTTATATGGGAGGATTTGGAGAAGCTGAATGCGGACGGCGTCATCACGGAAGGTGCGGCATATTTGCCGGAACTGATGAAAAGCTTTCATATTCCCAAGGACAGATATGTGTCGATAACGCCGTCTAAGGAATTTCAAGTCGCTCACTACAGTCAAAGAGAGTGGGTTCCCTATGTATTGGCAGATTGTTCAGATCAGGAGAAAGCATTTTCAAACTGGATGGACAGAGATGCGATGTTTGCCTTAGAGGTACAAAGGCAATGCGCAGAGGAACATTATTGTTCTATCATAAATGATGGGACGATAGAATTGGCGCAGCTTGTCAACAGCGTTGAAGAAGTGTTTCAGCTGAAAGCTTTTCTTGAATTTCCTGAAATGGCATAGTATAATAAACTGCGTATTAAAAATGCGTGCATTTTTTTCAACAGATGTGTGAAAAAGTGTGCAACAGATATGAGGAGGAAGAACAAATGGATATCAAAGAGCAAATTAATAAGGTTGTG
This sequence comes from uncultured Lachnospiraceae bacterium, assembly GCA_910586405.1. GTDB lineage: Bacteria > Bacillota > Clostridia > Lachnospirales > Lachnospiraceae > COE1. Next base: position 9,503 of record CAJUII010000007.1, on the reverse strand, counting down.
GAGGAAATCTCCAAGAATCCCAATATTAAGGAGCAGTTTGAAAAAGAACCAGTAAAATTAATCGAGAAGTTGATTGGTGTAGATTTGCCAGATGAGATTGTCACGAAAATCATTGACGGAGTGAAGGCAAAACTCACTTTAGACGGGGTGTCAAAAGTGGCGGATACATTCAAGGGAATTTTTGGTTAAATTCGAATTATTATCAAAGAATCATAGAAAGAAACAGGGAAACCGCTGATGCTTCAGATAGTTTTCCTGTTTTTATGTTATAAAAAGTTTGAAACCTTCCGCGCGGCTGTTACCCTATATAAGTGAAGGGAGTTATACATCCCTGACCCGGTACGATACAGTGCCATGGATATCCAACAGGTAACGTTTATAAACGAATGCCAATGTTTTAATACCGGAGGAGAACAATGAAACAGGAAGAACTGGAATTTTATATAGATGCATACGGCAAGGATTTATTTTCGTTTTGCTGCTGTGTGACGCGAAATCGTCAGGAGGCGGATGATTTGTATCAGGACACCTTCCTCAAAGTATATGAGCTGGGGGAGAAGCTGGTTATTACGACAAATCCGAAAAGCTATCTGATGGGAATTGCGTTGAATCTATATCGAAATTATAAGAGAAAACTCTCTGTGAGACAGCGGATTGCAGGCGTCAGCGTATCGCTGGATGAGAATGCGGAATTGATTCCCATGGAGGGACCACTGACAGAAGAGGTTATGATTGTCAGAGAGGAATGCCGGATTGTGCGGGAGGCGGTCAGGAAACTGCCAGACAAATACAGGATTCCGATTCTCTTATTTTATATGGAAGAACTATCGCAGGCAGAAATAGCGGCTCTGCTGCGGATTTCTGAGAGTGCGGTTAAGACTAGGGTGCACAGGGCAAAGAAACTATTGAAAGAAAAATTGGAGGGGCTTATATGAAAGATAAAATAGATTCTTTACTGGAACAGGCGCTATCTCCGATGGAACTGCCGGAACAGGAGTTGAATAACCAGATTCTTCGAAAAATAAAGGAGAGACAGGATATGAAACAGGAACAGATGTGTTACAAGAGAAGGATTCCCGCGGCAGTGCTGGTCGCAGCGTGTATGATGATATTGTGTTCGAGCACAGTACTGGCGGTATACAAGTATCTCGGCCCGGCGGAGGTGGTGACAGAGATCAATGACAATGCACTGCAAAAGGCATTTCTCAGTGAAGATGCAATACTGGTAAATGAGACGCAGGAAAGCGGCGGGTACAAGGTTACGTTGATGGGAAGTGTGGCGGGTAAGAATATCAGCGACTTTATGTTAAAAACCGGAAACGGGCAGGTACATGAGGACAGAATTTACACAATTATCACGATTGAGCGCGTTGATGGCACGCCGATGCCGGACACAAGCTCTGATGAATATGGAGAAGTGAGTTTCTTTGCTTCTCATTATATAGGTGGACTCAATCCAAACTTATACAGCATGATGAGTATGAATGGCAGTTATACGGAGTTTGTCAACAATGGAATCCAGTATCGGGTTTTGGATATGGACAATATAGAGATATTTGCGGACAGGGGCATCTATGTGGGCGTCAATTCTGGCAGTTTCTATGACATGGGCGCGTATATCTATGATGAGGGTACAGGAGAAATGCATCGCAATGAGAGTTATACGGGGGTCAATGCGTTATTTCATCTGCCAGTGGACAAGAGCAAAGCAGACCCGCAAGCGGCAGCGGCATATCTAAAAGACTTTGAGGAGTCCATGAATGAACCGGACGAGCCAATTGCGCATACAGATTTAGATTCACAGGTAGAAAAGTTTATGGAGATGCTGACACCGGAAAATCTTGATGAGTATGCAGAACCTATCGAAGAGACAAGGCAGGTGTGCACGATTGACGAGAATGGAAAGCCGCATTATTCCTATAAATTAGAGAATAGTGCAGGCGATGGTGTTATTTTAACTGATCTGAGTGGCATTCAGCCGGGAAGCAAGGTGATTGATGGGTGGAATTATTCTGACGACGGACTAGAGGGGTTGGAAATTAACGTTCTGATTGTGAATGAAGATGGGACAATTACTTTTGTGCTCTACCAGCCGCGCAAGGACCAGCTTGTGCCGCTCACGAATTAGGCAGAATGTGATAAACGGGAGATTAATATAGAGAAACTGCCTTGCATTGGAAGAACTGCAAGGCAGTTTTCATGAGATAATCTTGTAAAGCTGGTGATGATATCATATAATAGAAAAAAGTGTAGATAGTTTTAAGGCGTTAAATGGACAGATCAAAATATATTAGACGTAAGAAAGCTTGAACAGACACGGTGAAAGGGGAGGATTTTATGGCGGAGCGACTTACACGAGAGCAAATGGCACAAAAGTATCCAAATACATGGCTTGGGCTGGTGAATATTAAATATGCAAATGATGATGGGGTAACTTTAGAAGCGGCGGATATTATATATACTGACAAAACAGAGGATGAATTATTTGAAATGCAGTTAGATGGTATAGAAGGAGTCATAAGCTGGTATACCAATGATAATGGGCTTCCGTTGGGCGTGGCAGGGGTGTTATAATGCAGATTACATTACAGTTAGATGAGAAGGCAAGGAGACCAATTGCAAGTTTAAATTGGTTTCATGGATGCCGTGCACTGATAGATACAGGAGCACTTTTTCCAATTTGGAACAAAAGTGAAGAGCTTCTTGTGAAAAAACTGGGTGCTGTGCTCATAAAAAGGGATATTAAATTTAGCGGTTTTGGCGGAGAAACGCAAGGAAATTTGTATCGGGTTCATTTTGAAATGAATGGTTTACATTATCTTGATATGCCAATTATTTCAAGCAGATTAAAAGAAGTAAACTGGAATATGATTCTTTCTGCGACAATGTTTGATGGTATGACATATGAAATTGATACCATAAATAAAAAGCTGAATATGAATATAAAAGATAATCAGCCCGTGAGAATACTGAGATTATCCAATGATGATAATAATGTTTCTGTATATTTGGCAGAGACACACGCATTGATTCAACAGTATAAAAGATAAGTAGAAAATTTTTTTATACAAATTATAGTTCATTCAATACTTGACATACTGTTGTCATATTTCATTTGATATAATGTAGTTATTCAGTTAGAACATTGAATAACTACATTATTTAATTAAAGGAGATTGAGCGTATGGCAAGACCGACAACAAAAACAGATTTGATTGAGGCGGCAAATAGCGGATATGAAGCGTTAATGGCATTTATTGATTCGATGACAGCACAGGAGCTGGAAACTCCCTTTGACTTCTCAGCAGATACGAAGAAAAAGGAGGCGCACTGGCAGCGTGACAAGAATCTGCGGGATGTGCTGGTTCATCTGTATGAGTGGCATCAACTGACACTGGACTGGGTGCCGTCAAACCAGCGGGGAGAGGAGAAGCCTTTGTTGCCCAAACCTTATAATTGGAAAACTTATGGGCAGCTAAATGTATTTTTCTGGAAAAAGCATCAAAATACAACACCGGAGGAGGCAAAAGAAATGCTGGCGCAGTCCCATCAGGAAATCATGCAGCTTGCAGAACGCTTTACAAATGAGGAGTTATTTTCAAAAGGTGTCTTTGACTGGGTGGGCAATAGTCCGCTTGGGTCCTATTTTGTGAGCAATACATCAAGCCATTATGCGTGGGCATTAAAAAAGCTCAAGGCGCATCGCAAAAACTGCAAGGCTGGGGGTTGACAAGCAGCAGGGCATCTTCTATACTAACAGTAGATTCGAGCTGTAAAGACGCATTGATGGCAGATTTGTTCTTTGCAGCTCTTTGGACGAGAGAGGTGAGAGAATGTGGAGATAATCTGCTTTTGAGAACATGAGATCGAGTTGTCGTGGCTTCTGTGTGAATGGCAAGGGGATTCTTTGGCATTTCAAACACACAAAGACTAGATGTTTTCATGTTGCCAGAAGTGGATTATGTTTCGCATAACCTTTTTTTGGTACAGTTTTTTGTGTGCAATTTGGGCGAAATGTAATTCAGAATCATTTGGTGACAGGTGGTTCTTTTTTTGTGCGGGTAAGACCCCTATGCAATTGCACGCGGGTGTTTGGTTCCACAGAAGCCGAAAGGAGGTATTGCGATATGGCGCAGATACAGGTATCAAATTTAACATTTTCATACGAGGGCAGCAGCGATACGATTTTTAATCAGATGTCCTTTACAATTGACACAGACTGGAAACTGGGGCTAATAGGGCGCAACGGAAAAGGAAAAACGACCTTTCTAAATCTGCTGCTTGGCAGATATGAATATACAGGAACCATTCACAAAGCAACAATATTTGATTATTTTCCATATCAGATTCCAGAGACATGGAGGACGAAATGCGGGGCTGAGCTTATGGCATACATGAAACCAGACTGCGAAGAGTGGCGTGTTCTGTGTGAGCTCAATGAACTGGAAACCGATGCAGGGATTTTGTACCAGCCCTTTGAGACACTAAGCTGCGGCGAGCGCACAAAATTGATGCTTGCGGTATTATTTTCGGGAGAAAATGATTTCCTGCTGATTGATGAACCGACAAATCATCTTGACCAGCGGGCGCGGGAGAGCGTGAAGCAGTATTTGCATGGCAAAAAGAGCTATATCCTTGTGTCTCATGACCGGGATTTGCTGGATGCCTGCATTGACCATGTGTTAGTGCTGAACCGGCAGACAATCGAGGTACAAAGCGGTAACTTTTCGAGCTGGTGGGAAAATAAAATGCGCAAAGATGCATTTTCACTGGCAGAAAATGAAAAACATATAAAAGAGATCGGCAAGCTCAAAAAAGCATCGGGACGTGTGCGGCAGTGGGCAGACTCTAATGAGCGGACAAAGATTGGATTTGACCCGATCAAGGAACACGACCGCTTTTTGAATACGCGGGCGTATATCGGCGCCAAGACCAAGAAGCTGCAAAGCAGGGTAAAGCAGATGGAAGAGCGCATTGACAGAGAAATTGAGGAGAAGGAGGGACTGCTGAAGGATATTGAAAATCCTGTGGATTTAAAACTATTTGCGCTGTCGCATCACAAGGAAGTTTTGCTGACGGTGAAAGAGTATGGATTGACATATCTTGGCGCAGAAAAACCTGTTTTTCAAAACTTAAATCTGGCATTGTGCCAAGGGGAACGGGTCTTTCTGCATGGTAAAAATGGATGTGGGAAATCAAGTTTAATTCAGGCGGTTCTGGACAATGCGGCATTGACGGAGGTACACAGCAAGGATAATGGTGAAGCTGTAGACAGAGATACGATGCGAAAAGGCTGTTATGCAGAAAGCGGACTGCTCAAAACGGCATCGGGTCTAAAGATTTCATATATAAATCAGGACACTTCGTTTTTAAAGGGCAGTATTCAGCGGTTCTGTGCACAGCGTGGCTTGTCAGAAAGTTTATTCTGCTCGATTTGCAGGCAGCTTGATCTGGATCGGGTACAGTTCTCAAAAAATATAGAGGATTTTTCAGAGGGACAAAAAAAGAAAGTGCTGATTGCGGCAAGCCTTCTGACGCCGGCGCACCTGTATATATGGGATGAGCCGTTAAACTATGTTGATGTGTTTTCCAGAATGCAGCTTGAGAAGATGATTTTATCGTACAAGCCGACGATGCTGATTGTGGACCATGATGTGCGGTTTCGCGAGCGCATTGCGACGAAAGTGATTGAAATGACGTAATCAATATTTTTATTCTTTTCTTTGTACTTATTATACCACAAAAATCACTAAAATAAAAGACTGGAAATGCACTGCTTTATGGAATATACTTGTAATCTATATAAGCGCATAGTGAAGTGTTTTTCCGAGTATCCTTTTGTGCTTGGGCATAATAAAAGAATCAGGCACAGAGGATATTCGGGCGTATTGTTGTGAACAGTGGAGGGAAGTATATGGAAAGTACAAACTGGCTGGCACTATTGGAGAGGACACAGATACAGAAGGTGATGGAGTCAAACCAATATACAGAGCAGTATGGGTTGACGCTGAGTGAGCAGGACGCGGAGATTTTGGCACAGGAGCGGAAAAGTACGCTGATCGAGCAGAAGCGTGTCGAGTTTGGCGAGAGTATTCTGCCGCGTATTATCTATGAATTTTGTGATTCGGCATTTATCAGTCAGAGCAATTATGTGGAATCGCTGACACGGCTACAGGAAATCTTCTTTCTGTATAAAAATGAGATGCTCGATGAGATTTCGGACGAGGAACTTTTGAACTTTATGAAGGAGCAGTTTGAGACAGTGTGTTTTGGGGATTTTGATTATCTTGAAGGAACCTGTCTTGACATTTTTGCGCAGGCGGTCAGGGCGGGATACCGCGGTTATCAGCAAACAGGCGGACGCGGTGAGTACGCGGAGTTTGACGAGGTTTTGCGCTGGGACAGGGAGCTGTATCTGGAGGTTTTGCGCGATTTGTGTTGGAAATAGACGTGACACACGATATATTTTTGTAAAAAGAGAGGAGAAAATATGTACGATATGAATGAGTTGCTTCCTGTTGTTGCAAGGCTCACCAAACGATACACAGGCATTGAGAGCAGTTCCGTGTCCTACGAGAAGGCGAATCAACTGATGGGGGCAGTGATTTATTGCATTCGGGAAATAGAAAGCGGTGAAGCGGGGGCTTTGGTCAGCCGACAGCAGAATGCAATGCAGGCTTATCAGGCTGGTGCGGAACTGGTACGAAAAAAGACCGAGGAGCTGCTTCGTTTTTACGAGTGTTATAAAAAGGAGTTCTGTGCATATGGAAATGTTTATCTTTCAGACTTCTGGAACAAAGGAATGCCAGCTTTTTTTGCGCATTACGACGAGCAGTTTGAGCCGCAGAATACGATTTTGACACTAGATTATCCTGTTTTATCAGATCTGGCGCAGTATCAGGGGATTGATCTTGTTGATCTGTATGTGAGAAGTGTGGTGGCAGAACAACAGTTTTTGGCGATGTTTGGAGAAGCCTATGTGAGAGAGGTATTGCGCGCGTATTGTGCTGACTATGCAGAACTGCCAGAGAACCTTGCCGCGATTGTCTTTGGAAATGTGATTGGGCATATTCTTGCTGGCAGGAAGCTGACAGACAGGCTTTGCGAGGCGGATTTACAGAAGATTTCGGCGCAGTATGCCTTTATGAACATGGAAGAAAACAGCGGTTTTCAGGGACAGATCAGCGAGTTGGCAGCAGCATTCTTGGCGCAGCATTTTGCAGGGGAGGAGTCCGTACAGCAGTATATGATGATGGGGCTGCCGGACATCTGCACACGGATTGGGAATGCTGCTGCCTATGGAAATCTGGATAAAGTGTTTGTATTTTAATCCCATTCAATTTCAATCGTCTCGCCGTCTTCACGCACAAGCTGGCACAAGTCCTCTTCATCCTCGACCAGATAAGCGATGAAATCCGCCAGACGATTGGCTTTTTCTAAGTTTTTTGGTGTATTTTCATAAAGGGCGACATAGCTTCCTGCTTCGGGATCTGATTCTAGTCCTTCCAGCAAATCCGGCAGGTTATGTTCCAGACAGCAAATCAGAAGTGCTTCCCAATTATAGCCGTTCATATATGCCTGCTCGTTGAGGGTGTATAGTTTCTCACCTAGTGCATATGGTTTGGGGGCTTCGACATCAAAGCACACAGAAACGTTAGCGCAGTTTTTCACTGCGACAACTTTGAGGTAATCCGGCAAATGCAGCTCTTCTGATGAATTTGGCGTGAAGGAAACCTCTGTGCATTTTTCGAGTTCTGCGCAATCCTGCTCTGATATATATATTTGTGCTGTCTGGGATAAGTCATTGCCGCAAAAGCGCTTGGTTTTTAGGCAGTGTATGACATTTTGAACCTGCGCGGCGGCGTCTTTTGTATCAAGCCATATGGCAAGCTCTGTACCGCTTTCATTCACGTAGTCATAGCCGTTATCGGTGACAACGCCGTCCGTATAGGTCTCAATGTAGTCAGGTACTTTGTACCGCATATCTAAATCCGCATTGATGAGTTTCTCTGAATCTAGTTTGATAATGATTGTTTGCATAGTTTTTTCCTTTCGTGAATTTATAGGTGAAAAATAGTTTTCAGTGCTTCATCTTCGATGAGTATTTTCTTCGCCAGTTCGCGGTACGGTTCTTCATGGAGATAGGTATGGCGGAACGGTTTGATGGAGGGGGCGAGGTCAATTGCCTTGATGTAATCCTCCACGTTGAGATGAAGCGCAGCAACATGATCCCAGAAGCCGGTTTCGGTGAAAACCGTGTTTATCCGCTGCCAGCGGTGGTCATGTACGCGGCTCATAAGATAGGTGGCGATACCGACCTGAATACCGTGAAGCTGCGGTGTTTCCAGTATTTTATCCAAAGCATGTGAAATTAGATGCTCGCTTCCGCTTGTGGGTGCGCTGCTGCCGGCAATCTCGTTTGCGATGCCGCTCATCGCGAGGGAGTCGAGCAGTTCTTTTAGAAACAGGTTGTCCTGAATGCTTTCAAACGGTGTGCGCACAAAGCTGTTAACCGCCTTTTTGGCAATCATAAGCGCGAAGTCATTGACCTGTGTAACGCCGTGTGCCTCCTCAAATTTCCAGTCGTACAGCGCAGTGATTTTTGACACCATATCTCCGATGCCAGAATACAGGAATTTCTGCGGCGCGCTTTTGATGACCGTGGTGTCTGCGATAATGCCGAATGCCAGACGTGCGGGAACGGAATTTCTGCGGCCGTTCATTATTAAGGAAGCGCTTGCACTGGAGAATCCGTCGCTGGAGGCCGAGGTGGGAACGCTGATAAACGGCAGTTTGCGCAGAAAGCCAATGTATTTTGCTGCGTCGATGACTTTTCCGCCGCCAAGTCCGATGACAGCCTGTGTGGCGTTTGGCAGTCCGAATGCCAGATTGATGATATCATCAATGTTGACGGTATCCAGCTCGCAGTATGTCAGAACTTCGATATCGGCTTCCCGCAGGGCGTCTAGGACCTTGTATCCGAACATATCAATTAGACCGTTTCCAAAATAAATCACTACCTTCTTGAAACTGCATCCGCGCAGATCAGCGCCGATGTTGTCTAATGCGTTGGGTTCGACTTTTAGAATCGTTGGAATCGCGATGTGGCTTGCGTTAAATTTACTCATTTTTCTACCCTTTCAATCTTCACATTTTATATAGGCTGATATCCATTATTATAGAGAGTTTGTGAGAGTTTGTCAAAATATTCTATATGGGCGAACACGACAAACGCATGAATGAATAAAAAATTGTCCAGATTTTAAGTTCTGGTAACACTCTGTTTATAGTTTATTCATTCATGCGTTTGTCATGCTGCCAATTCCTAATATCTTGACAAAATTAATATGATTTGTTAAAATACAAACTAAAGTAAGTAAAAGGAAGTGCTTTATCTTGCCAAAAATAAAAATTGATAAAGAATCAGTTATCAAAGAAGCCGCATATTTGGCAAATACGATAGGCATAGAAAACTTATCCTTAAAAACGCTTGCAGCGCAATT
>CAJUII010000006.1 GCA_910586405.1 uncultured Lachnospiraceae bacterium | reverse complement strand
ATGGATGAATAAGAAAATGGAAGAATGGAATGATAGATAAGAGATTAGTTTTTGTATTTGGTTTTGAGGGAGCAATAGTAAATATCCTCAATATGTAAGATGGCGAAGTAGCTCAGTTGGCTAGAGCACACGGTTCATACCCGTGGTGTCGAGGGTTCGAATCCCCCCTTCGCTATTTTTTATGCGTAGAAGTTTATATTATGGACGAAATCGGTATTTTACGACTGATTTTATAAAATTTTATTGACTTTATGCTATAAAGGTGTTAAAATTTTATAGTATTCAATTAGAACTATGAGCTGACTTGTTCTGCAAATCATTCCATTTGATGCAGACAAGTCAGTTTTTTTAGGCGTATGTAGAGTACATAAATATTAATAATGGAGGTTCTAAATATGAACAATGGAACAGTGAAGTGGTTTAACGCTCAAAAAGGTTATGGATTCATTACAAATGAAAGTACAGGAGAAGACGTATTTGTTCACTTTTCGGCAATTATGTCTGAAGGATATAAGACGCTGGAAGAGGGTCAGAAGGTTACTTTCGATATTGAGCAGGACCCAAAGAACAGCTCTAAACTTAGAGCAGCAAACGTTGTACTCGCATGATGCATGGGTACTTCGCAAAAAGCATAAGACCCCTCTGGCAGATCAGTCCGTCAGAGGGGTTTTGTAATGCTACAATAATTTATCAATTCTTGCCATTGCTTCGATCGTATTTTCACGGTTTCCAAATGAGGTAAGCCGGAAAAATTTTTGTCCGTTTTTGCCAAAACCTGCGCCGGGGGTACCAACTACCTGCGCTTTTGTCAGAAGTTCGTCAAAGAAATCCCAAGAATCCATGTCGTTTGGACATTTAAACCATATATAAGGGGAATTGACACCGCCAAAACAGCGAATGCCTTTTTGAGATAGACCGGCAGCGATAATTCGTGCATTCTCCTGATAATATTTTATATTTTCTCTGCACTGTGCCATACCCTCCGCTGAAAAGACTGCTGCTGCGCCCTTTTGCACAATATAGGATACGCCGTTGAATTTCGTAGTTTGACGACGGTTCCACATAGCATTTAAAGATATCTCTATTCCAGTTGAGGTGGTAAATTTCAGATCTTTTGGAACGATGGTGTATCCACAGCGTGTTCCTGTGAAGCCTGCTGTCTTGGAGAGGGAACAAAACTCAATTGCACATTTTCTGGCTCCTTCAATTGCGTAGATACTTCTTGGAAGCGCTGCATCGGTTATAAAGCACTCATAAGCGGCGTCAAATAAAATAATTGCATCATTTTCTAGCGCATAATCTACCCATTCTTTTAACTGTTCTTTGTTGTAAGTGGCTCCGGTGGGATTGTTTGGTGAGCAGATGTATATGATATCAGCATGGGTCTTGGGGTCAGGCATGGGCAGGAATTGATTTGTCTCATTGGCATCGAGATAAGTGATCTTTCGCCCATTCATAATATTGGTATCAACATATACTGGATAAACAGGGTCAGGAATCAAGATGACATTGTCTTTGTCAAAGAGGTCCGTGATGTTTCCGGTATCACTCTTGGCGCCATCAGATACAAATACTTCGTCGGATACAATAGAGATCTTATTCTGGCTGTAATAATCAACAATGGCACTGCGAAGAAACTCATAACCTTGTTCTGGTCCATATCCTTTGAAGGTGTCTGCGCTGCCAAGCTCTTCAACACCTTCGTGGAGCTTGGCAATAACCGTTGGACCGATCGGCAGTGTCACGTCACCAATCCCAAGACGAATCACCTTTTTGTCTGGGTTATGGACGATGTAATTGTTTACGCGGTGTGCAATTTCTGAAAAGAGATAACTCTCTTTGAGGTTTAAGTAATTTTCATTTAATATTGGCATAATAGAATCCTCCTTTATAGTTGTTCTTATTAGGAACACTATAGTAATCATAACGCTATCTTGTATATTTGTCAATTTGAAATATTGAAAATATTTATTGATTATGTTAAGTTTATGTGTGGGGATATGAACAAGGGGAAAAATAAATGGAGAATAAAAGAGAAAGAGAACCATTGCCTGATCTTTTGAGAGGGTTCGCGATCATTCTGGTTGTGATGGGACATTGCATACAGGAGGGAAGCGGTGCGGCAGTTCAGACAGAGCAGTTGTACTTTGGGGACAGACTTTATCAATTGATCTACAGTTTTCACATGCCGTTGTTTATGATGGTCAGCGGGTATCTAAACTGGAGAAGTATCAACCAGTCTGCAACGAATCGCGAACGGATATCTTTGATAAAAAGACGTGCAGCGTCGTTGCTGGTTCCCATTTTTTTGTGGACAGCAATGGATTATGTTCGGATATTGATTCTCAACTTTGTAAATGGGAATGCACAGCCAGAGGCGCTGATATTTGTATATTTTTATAATGCATTACACAAGCTTTGGTTTTTGTGGGCTGTATGGTGGTGTTTTCTGATTGTGTGTTTGATGCATTATATGTTCAGGGATGCTATTATCTTGTACGGATTGGGATTTTTGCTGCTGTTTGTGATTCCTGATGGATTGGGGCTGGGAGCCTATAAGTATATGCTGCCTTATTTTCTGTTTGGATATTATGCGCATGATTTTATGCATGGTAAGCGATGGCAGTTGGATTTTAAACCGAGGCTCTGGATGCTATTGTTATCAGGGCTTGCTTTTGCAGTACTGTTCGTATATTATGATGAAGATATCCTGATTTATCTGAGCGGGTATAAGCTGATTGGAAAACAGGTTGGAAGACAATTATGGATAGACTGCTATAGATTGATAATCGGTTTTGTCGGCAGCTTATTTTTTATCTTATTGTGGCAGTATCTGTCTGTGCGAAACGCAAGCGTGAGTGGACTGAATATGCTGAGACGGCTAGGTGCTGACAGTATGGGGATTTATATTTTATCAGAATATTTCGTTATATTTCTGATTCAGCGTTTTACATGGAATGTGCACCCTTCGTATGTCCTCAATGCATTTGAAGCTGTGATTGTATTGGCGTCAGCTTGGATGGGTACGATATTATTAGGAAGAATACCTCTGCTTAAGCGGCTTGTCGGGAAATGGGATTCAATATAGAAAAAGATATATAGAAAAGAGGATATAAAGAAAGGTATATAGAAAAGAATATAGAGAAAGGTATATAGAAAAGAGAATGTAAAAAAGAAAATATAAAAGAAAAATGTAAAAAAGAGAATATAAAAAGAAAGTATATAAAAGAGAGTGCAAAAAAGAAAATATAAAAAAGAGAATATAAAAAAGAGAATATAAAAAGAAAGTATATAAAAGAGAATGTAGAAAAGAGGAATAAAAAATGTGTGAATTTGAGAAAGAAACAAATGATGCGAGAATGGTGGTCTCGGAATTTTTAACGCAGGCAAAACTCAGAAAGGGAAATCTAGTGGTGATTGGCTGTTCGACGAGTGAGATTGCATCTCATCAGATTGGTTCATACTCGAATGAGATGCTTGGGGAGGCTGTGTTTCTGGCAATCTATGAGGAACTTCGACAAGCGGGACTCTCTGTTGCAACACAGTGCTGTGAGCATCTCAACAGAGCGCTGATTATGACGGAGGCAGACGCGGAACGCTTCGGCTATGAAATTGTCAATGTAGTTCCACAGCCAAAGGCGGGCGGTTCATTTTCGACCGCGGCATGGAAACACATGGAAAATCCGGTGGCGGTGGCGAATATTCAGGCACATGCGGGAATTGATATTGGCGATACGCTGATCGGTATGCATTTGAGACCAGTCGCAGTGCCAGTGCGGATAGAGCACCCAGTTATAGGCGGTGCACATATCGTATGCGCTAGGACAAGACCAAAGTTTATCGGTGGGGAGAGAGCGCAGTATAATGCAGATTTAGAATAAACTTTGGATAAACTTATGAAAATGTCTTTTCTAAAGTGGTGATTGTGTGTTATAATCGGTATGTCTATAATATGGCTTGAAAGGATAAAATGAAATTGGGTCGCAGGTGGAATATAAGAAATAGGGGTGTAAAAAAAAAGAGTTTTGTTGAAATAATGGTTCCGGTGCTCACACTGCTGACGATCATCAATTGTGTTGTAATACTTGTGCTGGTGATGAATATCGGAAGAAAGGTGAATCGGCTGGAACAGCAAATCTTGTTGATTCAGAACGATGCCAAAGAGACGTTGACTAATGAGGAAGAGTTGTCGTTATCGGATATTTCTGATATTGATGGCAACGCTGTAGATGCGGCGGAGGCAGCAGATATTGCAGCGGTAGAGAAGCAGGAAAGTACGCATCAATGGGATGGAAAAGGGGACAGAAGCAATGGGATTCGGCGCGTTTATCTGACGTTCGATGACGGACCGAGCGCCAACACGGACAGAATCCTTGACATTCTGGCACAATATGGTGTAAAAGCAACATTTTTTGTGGTCGGAAAGGAAGGATATGCGGATCAGTATCGGCGAATTGTGGAGGACGGACACACACTGGCGATGCACTCTTACAGTCATCGGTATAACGAGGTTTATGCATCCCTAGATTCGTACAAGGCAGATCTGACAAAGCTTCATGATTTTTTGTATGAGCTTACAGGGGAGGATTGCCGGTTTGTGAGATTTCCGGGCGGCAGCAGCAATACTGTGAGTTCGGTGAGCATGTGGGATTTGATTGACTATCTGGACAGTGAAGATATGACATATTTTGACTGGAATGTGTCGAGCGGGGATTCTACAGGTGGTAATAAAAGTGTGGAACAGCTTACAAGGAATGTGTTAGACAATATAGGAACGTACAACAATGCGGTGGTTCTTTTCCATGATGCAGCGGGAAAATCAACAACTGTTGATGCGCTGGCAGGGATTATTGAAAAGATACTTGAGGCTGACAATACAGTACTTTTACCAATATCTGAGGATACAGTGAAGGTGCAGCATTTGCATCAGTAGGTTTTGATATTGTAAGATATTGATATTTTATAATACTATACAAAATAAAATTGGAGGATAATTTTCTATGGGTTTTTTTCAGGATTTAAAGCAGGATTTATCACAGACAGTAAACGGGCTAGAGCCTGAAGATGCGGTAGCTGAACTGAATCTTGAGGAGGCGGAGGCAGCAGCTTCGGAGGATTTGTTTGGCACTTCTAGGGAGGACGATCTGGCAAAACTTGATGCGATGCTTGAGCAGGAAGTGGCGTCTTACAGTGAAGTATCAGTGGCTCCTGCTGGATTGCAGGAGAATCCTGTGCATAGGGAGGCTGTTGCGGCAGCTCAGATGGATATGGGGGAAATACCTGTAACAGCAGAAATAAATAATAGAGAGGCAGATGAAGAAATGGAACAGTTATTGAATGAGGTAGAACAGAATGTACAGGAGCCGGTGTATATGGATGCAGAGCCAGCGGTTGAGACAAGAGAGGATTCAGAGACAAGTGCTGCTGTCTCAACGGACACGGCAGTGATCACAGCGGGAATGAATATTACGGGTGATGCGACAAGTACAGGAAATATGGATTTGATTGGAAGTATCACAGGAAATATAGAGATCCTTGGAAAGCTGAATGTGACAGGAAGCATTACAGGTAATTCTTCTGCCGCAGAGATTTATGCGGAATCCGCGCAGATTAATGGGGAAATCAAGAGCAAGGGCAGTGTTAAGATTGGTCAGAGTTCCGTGGTAATCGGGAATATCTTTGCAACGAGTGCGGTGATCGCGGGTGCTGTGAAGGGAGATATTGATGTGCATGGACCTGTCATTCTGGATACGTCTGCAATCGTGATGGGCAATATTAAATCAAAATCTGTGCAGATCAATAACGGTGCGGTGATCGAGGGTATGTGTTCACAGTGCTATGCGGATGTCAGTCCTACAGCATTCTTTAATGATGTGAAGAAAAACAGAAAATCACTATAAGAGAGTAGGAGTTGGCGTAGTATGAAAAGAATATTATTGAAACTGAGCGGCGAGGCGCTTGCAGGTGATAAGAAAACAGGCTTTGACGAGCCAACGGTGACAGCAGTAGCGCGGCAGGTGAAGGAAATTGTAGACAGCGGTATTCAGGTAGGAATCCTGATCGGCGGCGGAAATTTTTGGAGAGGGAGGACAAGCGAGACGATTGACCGGACGAAAGCGGATCAGATCGGAATGCTTGCCACGGTGATGAATTGTATCTATGTATCTGAAATATTTAGATTTGTAGGTATGGGAACAGAGATCTACACACCGTTTCAGTGTGCTGCGTTCACGGAGCTTTTTTCGAAGGATAAGGCCTTGGCGGCGCTCGAATCAGGGAAGGTAATATTTTTTGCAGGCGGTATTGGACATCCATATTTTTCAACAGATATGGGGACCGTTCTCAAAGCAATTGAGATTGAGGCAGATATGATCTTGTCCGCGAAGGCAATTGATGGAGTGTACGATGCAGATCCAAAGCTTCATAAGGATGCAAAAAAATACGATGCCATTCCAATCAAAGAGGTGGTAGACAAACAGCTTGGCGTGATAGATCTCGCTGCGGCAGTGCTCTGTATGGAAAATAAAATGCCTATGACCATTTTTGGATTAAACGAGGAAAATAGTATCATTAATACCGTGAAAGGAAAGTCAACTGGCACTGTAATTACGGTTTGATACCCCAAAGACGAAGTACGGCAACGATTGGTATAGAACGTTATTAAGAAAAAATCAGGAGGACATAATAATGGATGCAAGAGTAAAAACATATGATGACAAAATGCAGAAGGCACTCGATTTTCTATTATCAGATTATCAGACAATCCGTGCGGGGCGTGCGAATCCCCATCTGCTTGACAAGTTAAAAGTAGACTATTATGGGACACCGACACCGATTCAGCAGGTTGGCAATATTACGGTGCCTGAGGCTAGAATGATTCAGATCGCACCCTGGGAGAAGAGCTTAATCAAGGAGATTGAAAAGGCGATTATGGCGTCTGATATCGGCATCACGCCAAGCAATGACGGTACTGTGATTCGCCTGGTATTTCCAGAATTGACAGAGGAGCGCAGAAAAGAGCTTGTGAAGGATATCAAGAAAAAGGGTGAGGAGTGCAAGGTAGCAGTCCGCAATATCAGACGGGATGCGAATGATTCGTTTAAAAAGCTTGCAAAGACTGAGGTATCTGAAGATGAGATCAAGGATTTGGAAGATGCAGTTCAAAAGCTGACAGATAAGTATATCAAGGATGTCGATAAGGCAATCGAAGAGAAATCAAAAGAGGTGCTTACGGTATAAATGAATGGTAGGGGGGCGTGCATAAGGGATGTAGTGCCCTCCTGTTTTATGCACAGGACACAGCAGATGTTGAATATGGTCTCTGTTTGTATCTGGCATAGCGTATAGAAAGGAAATGTGTTATGAATATACCAAATCATGTGGCGATCATACTTGACGGAAATGGACGATGGGCGAAAGCGAAGGGACTTCCACGAACTGCTGGGCATGTGCAGGGCGCAAAGACTGTCGAACAAATTTGTGAGGATGCTTATAATATGGGGATTAATTATCTTACGATCTATGCGTTCTCTACTGAAAATTGGACGCGGCCGGACAGTGAGGTGACGACACTGATGAATCTGCTTAGAAGCTATATGAAGAACAGTATCAAGCGCGCTCAGAAAAATAATATGTGTGTGCGTGTGATTGGTGATAAATCAAGGCTTGCAGAGGACTTGCAGGCTAGTATAGCACAGCTAGAGCAGGAGACGCGGGATAATACGGGACTTCACTTCCAGATTGCGATCAATTACGGAGGGCGCGATGAGCTGCGCAGGGCTGTCACTGTATTGGCGGAGCAGGTGGCAGCAGGAACGATGAAGCCAGAAGAAATTGATGAGGATAAGATTGCAGCTTGGCTTGATACAGCAGGGCTGCCAGATCCTGATTTGCTGATTCGCACATCGGGTGAACAGCGGATCTCCAACTTTTTATTGTGGCAGACTTCTTATGCAGAGCTTTATTTTACACCGGTACTGTGGCCGGATTTTGATAAGAATGAGCTTGCCAAGGCAGTAGAGGCATATCAACAAAGAGACCGGAGATATGGGCTTGTGAAGGAGGAGTCATAGATGGCATCTAACATTCTTGGAAAAATCAGCAAAGAACGGACAATCAGCGCAGTTGTTATCGTGATAGCAGCGCTAGCGGCAATCCTTCCAGGTGGTATCATATTGGCGGTGGTATTGTATAGTATTTCAATTATCGGATTTCTGGAGCTGACAAAGGCGTGCGGTGTCCGAAAGGGACAATCGCTCAATGCACTTGAAATAGCTGGGATTGTTGCCATCACCTGCTATTATCCTGTGACTTATTTTGTGCAGGATGCCTCATATGCGGTGATGGTCATGCTTCTGTCAATGATTGGGATGATGTCGGTGTATGTGTTTGGGTTTCCAAAGTATCATGCGAATCAGGTGATGGATGCGTACTTTGCGCTGATTTACGCGCCGGTAATGCTGTCCTTTGTGCTGTTGACAAGACAGCTTGAAGATGGTGTTTATCTGGTGTGGATGATTTTTATCAGCTCCTGGGTCTCTGATACATTTGCCTATCTGACGGGGGTGCTGATTGGCAGGCACAAGCTTGCGCCAGTGTTAAGCCCGAAGAAATCGATTGAAGGTTCAGTTGGCGGTATCGTTGGAGCAGCGCTGTTTGGTGCATTGTTTGGTGCATTCATGGACAGTACCCTCGGACAGATGCAGTATATAGTCATTTTGGCAGTGGTCGGCGGTGTGGGTTCGATCATATCGCAGGTAGGAGATTTGGCGGCGTCTGCCATCAAGAGAAATCATCAAATTAAGGATTATGGAAAATTGATACCAGGCCATGGCGGTATCATGGACCGATTTGATAGTGTGATATTTACAGCGCCAATCACATATTTTTTGATTTTGATTCTTATGAATGGGCATGGATGATTTTGTTTGGGAATATAATAAGGAGGAGAACTTCGTGAAAAAGATAGCAATATTGGGCTCTACGGGCTCAATTGGCACACAAACGCTTGAGATCGTGCGTGACAATCCTGATCTACAGGTAGTGGGGCTGGCAGCGGGAACAAATATTGAACTGTTGGAAAAACAGGTAAGAGAATTTCAGCCGAGACTGGTATCACTGCAAAATGAGGCGGACTGTAGGGCATTAAAAACAAAACTGGCAGATATGGATGTACAGATCATACCAGGGATGGAGGGACTGCTGGCGATCGCAGAGATGGAGGAAGCACAGACATTGGTGACAGCGATTGTCGGAATGATTGGTATTCGGCCAACGATCGCAGCGATAAAAAAGGGCAAAGACATTGCACTTGCGAATAAAGAGACACTGGTGACAGCAGGGCATATTATCATGCCGCTTGCCGACGAGATGGGAGTGTCGATTCTGCCGGTTGACAGTGAACACAGTGCAATTTTTCAGTCGATGCAGGGTGCGCAGACAGACCGCGTCAGCAAATTGCTGATCACGGCTTCGGGGGGACCATTTCGAGGACGGACTCGACAGGAGCTGGAACAAGTACGACTTGAAGATGCGTTAAAGCATCCCAATTGGTCTATGGGACACAAGATTACAATCGACTCGGCAACGCTTGTCAATAAAGGACTTGAAGTCATGGAGGCCAAATGGCTTTTTGGCGTAGATTTAGACCAAATTCAGGTGGTAGTACATCCGCAGAGTATCATTCACTCTATGGTCGAGTATGTGGATGGCGGGATTATAGCACAGTTGGGCACACCTGATATGAAGCTGCCGATACAGTACGCGCTGTTTTATCCAGACAGGCGTCCGATGGCAGGAAAGCGAGTTGATTTCTATGAGCTTGGAAGTATTACCTTTGAGAAGCCAGATCTGGAGACTTTTGTGGGGCTAAAACTGGCAATGAGAGCAGCGTCAGAAGGCGGAAGTGTACCGACGGTATTCAATGCAGCGAATGAGCGGGCTGTGAGTTTGTTCTTAAACAGGAAGATTCGCTTTTTGCAGATTCCTGAAATAATCGAGATGTGTATGGATGTACATCGCAGGATAGAGTCTCCGAATGTGGAGGAGATTTTAAGGACAGAACAGGAGACATATGAACTGATTCACGCCAAGTATCCAGATGGAGCATGAGAGCAGCGGTCAGTTCAAGGTGAAGGGACGACAATAAACAGGGAGGAAAGAGTAGGCAATGATTGTCACAATTATAGTATTTGTGCTGATATTTGGGGTGGTGGTGATCGCACATGAGCTTGGTCATTTTCTGATTGCAAAGTTAAATGGCATCAAGGTGTTGCAGTTTTCGATTGGTATGGGACCAGACATCATCAAATTTACAAAGGGTGAAACGAAATATGTACTCAAACTGCTGCCGATTGGGGGCGCTTGTATGTTTGAGGGTGAGGACGGCATTTATTCAACGGCTTCAGACAGTGGGGAAAAAGAGGAGCAAAAGCCGGAGGGCGCTTTTAATGACGCAAATGTCTGGTCAAGAATTGCGACGGTTTTTGCAGGACCATTTTTTAATATTATACTTGCGTTCTTACTGTCGCTGATCGTAGTCGGATTCTCAGGAGAGGTTATTCCTACCATAAACTCATTGACGGAGGGATACCCGGCGTTGGAAGCGGGACTTCGAGAAGGGGATCTGATCACAAAGATTGACAAAGAGAAAATTTATCTGCAAAAAGAAGTGACTTTTGCATCCGCACTAAGCGGCGGGAAACCAATGGAGATTGAATATCTGCGTGATGATCAAAAGTATACGACAGTAGTCACACCAAAGTACAGCGAGCAAGATCATCGATATTATATTGGCTTTACGATTGGGGAGACAATAAAGTGCAAGGGGCTGGATTTGATCAAGTACAGTGCATATGAGGTACGTTATTGGTTTAAGACAACAATCAAGAGTCTTTTGATGCTGGTACAGGGGAAACTGTCTGCGAATGACCTATCTGGACCCGTTGGCATTGCGGCAACGATTGACGAGACCATCGAGGTGACAAAGCCTTATGGGCTGCCCACAGTGGTGCTTACCATGATCAACTTCGCGGTGCTGCTCAGCGTGAATCTTGGCATTATGAATCTGCTGCCATTGCCGGCACTGGATGGAGGAAGGCTTCTGTTTTTGTTTGTTGAAGTCGTTCGCGGCAAGCCAGTATCACCCGACAAGGAGGGCTTCGTGCATTTTGTTGGATTTGTCGCGCTCATGGTGTTGATGGTATTTGTATTGTATAATGATATTGCAAGGATTTTTGTGCAATAAAACAGCATCAAACCGAACTGTGTATAGTGTACTGACAGGCGCATACCTGTCTGCTTCCAAAACGCAGACACAGCGGCGGCTGCATCGAGGCTTGGAAGTTGGGTGAGATCAAATGATCCGTGCACTAACACATTTATGCATATCAATGATGCATTGGTAGATGTATGCGAAATATGAATAGGAGAAGAGTATGTATCGGGATAAAACAAAGGTGATACACATTGGAGACAGGGTTCTTGGCGGCGGCAATCCGATCTTGATTCAGTCTATGACGAACACAAAGACCGATGATGTGGCGGCAACAGTGGCACAGATTCAGCGTCTAGCTAAAGCAGGCTGTGATATTGTGCGATGTACCGTGCCGGATTTGGCGGCGGCAAAAGCGATTGCTCAGATCAAGAAGGAAATATCTATTCCACTGGTGGCGGATATTCATTTTGACTATAAGATGGCAATCGCGGCGATGGAATACGGCGCGGACAAGATCCGTATCAATCCCGGCAATATTGGAGACAAAGAAAAGGTTGCCGAGGTTGTGCGGGTTGCTAAGGAGCGGGAAATTCCAATCCGCGTCGGTGTAAACAGCGGATCGCTGGAAAGGGATTTGATAGAGAAATATCACGGTGTCACTGCAAAGGGCATTGTGGAGAGTGCATTGGATAAAGTGAGAAGCATTGAAGATTTGGACTATGACAATATAGTGATCAGCATCAAGTCTTCCGATGTTATGATGTGTGTGAAGGCACATGAGCTGCTTGCAGATAAGACGCAGTACCCATTACATGTGGGCATCACAGAGGCAGGCACCGTGACAAGCGGAAATATTAAGTCGGCGGTGGGGCTTGGCATCATTCTCAATCAGGGGATTGGCGATACGATTCGTGTATCGCTCACGGGAGATCCTGTCGAGGAAATCAAGTCGGCGAAGCTGATTCTGCGCACTCTGGGGCTGCGGAAAGGCGGCATTGAGGTGGTTTCCTGCCCTACATGCGGCAGAACGAATATAGATCTGATTGGACTGGCAAATCAGGTAGAGACGATGGTACAAGGCTATGATCTCAATATCAAGGTGGCTGTGATGGGGTGTGCAGTCAATGGGCCGGGTGAGGCGAAGGAGGCCGATATCGGAATTGCGGGCGGTATTGGCGAAGGACTTCTCATCAAAAAGGGTGAGATCATTAAGAAAGTACCAGAAAACGAACTTTTGGCGATATTGAAGTATGAATTGGACCATTGGAAGTAAACTGAGGTGAGGGATGGAAAAGAAATTTTTCGAGGCGTTTCCGAATCTGGCATTAAATGGTGTGCAGAAGGATTTATTTGAGCAGGCGGTGGTGGAGCGCATCACTGCGACAAAGCGAAAAGACCTGCTGCGCATTTATTTTAGAAGTGCGCGTCTGATCGAGAAGGAGCTTGTCTATGAGGTGGAGCAGGAGATTAAAAAGCAGTTTTTTCCGCGGGAGATCATAATGATCAAATTGTATGAGCGGTTTGTCCTCTCCGGGCAGTATAATCCACAAAAGCTGATGGAGCTGTACCGAGAGAGCATTTTAATGGAAATAAAAGCGTGTGACCATATGCTCTACACAATGTTTCGGCAGGCAGATATCGAGTTTCCAGAAGAAAACACGATGGAGCTTGTTCTCGAGGATAGTGTGATTGCAAAGTCCAAGGAGGATGAGCTTATTGGTATTTTGGACAAGGTGCTGAATGAGCGCTGCGGATTTCAAGTAAAGTTTCAGACGGCGTACAAGGAGGCTGCGTCGAGCAAATATAAGGAGGAAGATGCACTTCGGATTCAAAGGATAGTGGAGGGAATCAGCAGCCGATTTGGAGGGAATGCAGAAGCCGCTTCCGCCGACACGCCGCAGTCAGCAGCATCGTCAAAGGCAAAGGAAGCTGTGCGCACAGATACTGCGGCAGCAGCAAAGCCTAAGGACACAGCAGCTTCAGGGGCAGAGCGAAAAGCCTTCAACAGATTCGAAAAGGGCGCAGACAGGGGAATGCAGCGCAGGGCGCTCAAACGCTCAGACAATCCCAATATTATTTTTGGACGTGATTTTGCGGAAGAGAGCATCAACATCGAGGAAATCTGGGGCGAGATGGGTGAGGTGGTGATACGGGGCAAGGTCCGCGCACTGGAAACCCGCGAAATTCGAAATGAGCGGACAATTGTAAGTTTTGAGATCACAGATTTTACAGATACGATCAAGGTCAAAATGTTCGTACATAACGATCAGCTTGCCGAGCTTACGGGAGATTTAAAAACGGGAGCATTCTTGAAAATAAAAGGTGTCACGGTCAATGATACATTTGACAGAGAGCTGACGATAGGTTCAGTTGTCGGTGTGATGAAAATTCCTGATTTCACGACGACGCGGATGGACAACAGTGCCAGAAAACGCGTGGAGCTTCATTGTCATACCAAGATGAGTGATATGGATGGCGTTTCGGATGTCAAGGATCTTATCAAGCGCGCGAAGAAGTGGGGGCACAAGGCACTTGCTGTCACAGACCACGGCTGTGTGCAGGCTTTTCCCGATGCGAACCATGCGCTTGACCACGGGGATGAATTTAAGGTTATCTATGGTGTGGAGGGATACTTAGTCGATGATCTCAAGGAGATTGTGACCAATGA
Source organism: uncultured Lachnospiraceae bacterium (assembly GCA_910586405.1). GTDB lineage: Bacteria > Bacillota > Clostridia > Lachnospirales > Lachnospiraceae > COE1. The sequence continues at coordinate 52,895 of CAJUII010000006.1, read as the reverse complement.
TAAAGGGCAGCGTCTCGATGGGACATTCGTCGTGTTTGACATCGAGACGACGGGATTTTCACCGATAATGAACCGTATCATAGAGATTGGTGCAGTCAAGGTGGAAAAAGGACAGATCACAGACCGGTTCTCGTCCTTTGTCAATCCCGAGGTGCCAATTCCATTTGAAATTGAAAAGCTCACCAGCATCAATGACAGTATGGTGATCGATGCGGAGACAATCGAGAAGGTGCTGCCTAAATTTCTGGAGTTTGTGGGCGATGCAGTACTTGTAGCGCACAATGCGAACTTCGACGTGGGATTTATCAGTGAAAATGCAAAAAGGCAGCAGATTCCCGTAGATTTTACGTATGTGGATACGGTTGGAATCGCCCGGATGCTGCTGACAGGGCAGGCAAAATATACATTGGATGCCGTTGCAAAAACATTGAAAATTTCATTGGAAAATCATCACAGAGCAGTCGATGATGCAGAGTGTACAGCAGAGATCTTTTTAAAGTTTATTGATATGCTGGCAAAGGAAGACGTATATACGCTTGAAGCGATGAATGAGATGGGGAAGTCAAGCGTTGATGCGGTCAGAAAGCTTCATTCTTTTCATATTATCATATTAGCGAAAAACCAGACGGGTCGCATAAATCTGTACAAGCTTGTGTCAGCATCCCATCTGACATATTTCTACAAGAGACCGCTGATACCAAAGAGCTTGATTTTGCAGTACAGGGAAGGGCTGATCCTGGGTAGCGCCTGCGAGGCAGGAGAATTGTTCCGCGCAATGCTTGACGGGCAGAGTGAGGAGCAGATTGCCCATATTGTAGACTTTTACGATTATCTTGAGATACAGCCGATTGGCAATAACCGTTTTATGATCGAATCGGAGAGGCACAGAGAGATTCACTCAGAGGAGGATTTGATCGCGCTGAACAAGCGGGTGGTCAAGCTTGGAGAACAGTTTCAGAAGCCGGTGGTTGCCACCTGTGATGTACATTTTCTCGACCCGGAGGATGAGGTGTACAGACGCATCATCATGACGGGCAAAGGTTTTAAGGATGCAGATGATCAGGCGCCGCTTTATCTTCGCACGACGGAGGAGATGCTGGATGAGTTTTCTTATTATCTGGGCAGTGAGAAGGCGGAGGAGATTGTCATCACAAATACGAATAAGATTGCGGACATGTGTGACAGGATTGCGCCTGTGCGACCGGATAAATGTCCGCCGGTCATCGAGAACAGCGACCAGCAGCTCACCGAGATCTGTTACAGGAAGGCACATGAAATGTACGGGGATACGCTTCCTGATCTTGTGGAGGCAAGACTGAAGCGGGAGCTAAACTCTATTATCAACAATGGATTTGCCGTGATGTATATCATTGCGCAGAAGCTTGTGTGGAAATCTGTGGAGGACGGTTATCTGGTGGGCTCGCGTGGGTCTGTCGGATCTTCTTTCGTGGCAACGATGGCTGGGATTACGGAAGTAAATCCGCTCAGCCCGCACTATTATTGTAAAAATCGTCATTACAGTGATTTTTATTCGGAGGAGGTCAAGAAGTTTGCTGGCATGGCTGGCTGTGATATGCCTGACAAGATTTGTCCGGTCTGCGGTGAAAAACTGATCAAAGATGGATTTGACATTCCTTTCGAAACGTTTCTGGGTTTTAAGGGAAACAAAGAGCCAGATATTGATCTGAATTTTTCTGGTGAATACCAGAGTAAGGCACACAAATATACGGAGGTTATCTTTGGGTATGGGCAGACCTTCCGTGCGGGGACGATCGGTACGCTGGCAGACAAGACGGCATTTGGATATGTGAAAAACTATTATGAGGAGCGGGGCAAGCAAAAGCGGACCAGTGAGATTAACCGCATTGTGGAGGGATGCGTTGGGGTGAGACGTACTACGGGACAACATCCCGGCGGCATTGTCGTGCTGCCCGTGGGGGAGGAGATCAATTCGTTTACGCCGGTTCAGCATCCTGCAAACGACATGACAACGGATACGATCACAACCCACTTTGATTATCATTCGATTGACCACAATCTGTTGAAGCTCGATATTCTCGGGCACGACGATCCAACGATGATACGTATGCTCCAGGATTTGACAGGAATCGACCCGACGACGATTCCGCTTGACGATAAGGAGGTCATGTCGCTCTTCCAGAATACGTCTGCGCTTGGCATTACACCTGACGATATTGGCGGATGTAAGCTGGGATGTCTTGGCATTCCAGAGTTTGGTACGGATTTTGCGATGCAGATGGTCATCGACGCACAACCTAAATATTTTTCAGATCTGGTTAGAATCTCAGGATTATCACATGGAACAGATGTTTGGCTTGGCAATGCGCAGACTTTGATTCAGGAGGGGAAAGCAACGATTTCCACTGCGATCTGTACACGTGATGACATTATGACCTATCTTATTGGGATGGGACTCGACTCTGAAGAGTCCTTCAAGATTATGGAGGCAGTGCGTAAGGGCACTGTCGCAAAGAAAAAATGCGGAAACTGGGAGGAGTGGAAGCAGGATATGCTGGATCATAATGTGCCGGACTGGTATGTGTGGTCATGCGAGAAAATCCAATATATGTTTCCAAAGGCACATGCGGCGGCGTATGTCATGATGGGTTGGCGTATTGCGTATTGTAAGATCAATTACCCGCTGGCATACTACTGTGCTTTTTTCAGCATTCGGGCTTCGGCTTTTTCCTATGAGACGATGTGCCTGGGGCGTGAACACCTAGAGCGTGTCATGGCGGAGTACAAGAAGCGCAGCGACAGCCTGTCCAACAAAGAGCAGGATGCGCTGAAAGATATGCGCATTGTGCAGGAGATGTATGCGAGAGGTTTCACGTTTGAGCCGATTGATATCTTTAAGGCGCACTCAAGGAATTTCCAGATTGTCAATGACAGGGTAATGCCGTCATTGAGCAGTATAGAAGGTCTTGGCGAGAAGGCGGCGGATGCGATCATGGAAGCGGCAAAGGATGGACCATTTTTATCAAAGGATGATTTCAGGAGTCGAACGAAGGTATCGAAAACGGTGATTGACTTGATGGCGGATCTAGGACTTCTGGGTGATATACCGGAGTCCAATCAGATCAGTTTGTTTGATTTAGTCGGATAGAACAGTGTTTAAAAAACATGAAAAGTGGAGGAATCCCCCATATATTTTGTGGGATTTCTCCACTTTTTGTGACAAAATATACCAAATAGACTTTGCTATAATCAAAATGTGGGGGGATTAGCGTAAAATAAGCACAATATTTGGGTAAATTTGAGTAAAAAAGATTTATAAAAAATTACACAATACAAAAGAAATACTTGTTATTTCATTGCTTTTCATGTAAAATGTAAATAAAGTGGTAGAAAGTGGAGCGAAGTGGTGCAAAGTGGTGGTGGTTGCATGTTCATGGGAGAATACAATCATACGATTGACACAAAAGGCAGGCTGATTATTCCCTCGAAGTTCCGCGAAGTTTTGGGAGATGATTTCGTGGTAACGAAGGGACTCGATGGCTGTCTGTTTGTGTATGATAACACCGAGTGGTCCGCTTTTGAAGAGAAGCTGAAAGCTTTACCGCTGATGGACAAGGGTGCTCGCAAGTTTGTCCGTTTTTTTCTGGCAGGTGCAGCCAGTGTGGAGGTAGATAAGCAGGGAAGAATACTGATACCGTCTGTGTTGAGGGAATTTGCAGATCTGGATAAAGAAGTAGTCCTTGTGGGAGTAGGAGGACGGATTGAGATCTGGAGCAAAGAACGGTGGGAGGAAACTTCAGAGTATGACGATATGGATGATATCGCAGAACATATGACTGAGCTGGGATTGATGATCTAGTTGGGGAGCTGGATATTCCAGTGCAGCGCTGAGGCGGACTTCGGAAAGGAAGTCATGAATGGAATTTAGACACAAGTCAGTATTGCTGAAGGAAACGATTGAAGCACTGAACATTACGCCGACGGGAGTATATTTGGACGGTACACTCGGCGGCGGTGGACACGCCTTCGAGGTGTGTAAGAAACTCAAGGATAATGGTCGCTTGTATGGGATAGATCAGGATGCAGATGCCATAGAGGCTGCAGGCGAACGATTGGAGGAATTTGGGGAGAGAGCAGTCATTATCAGAGATAATTACTGTAACGCAAGAGAAGTACTTAGAGAGCAAGGTGTGGAAAAGGTTGATGGAATCCTCCTGGATCTGGGGGTGTCATCTTATCAGCTTGACACTGTAGACCGGGGATTTACCTACAAGTATGACACACCACTTGATATGCGTATGGATCAGCGTCAGGAGTTGACGGCGAGAGAGATTGTAAATGACTATGATGAGCAAAGGCTGTATTGGGTGATCAAGGACTACGGAGAGGATCAGTTTGCTAAAAATATAGCAAAGCATATTGTGCAGGCGAGGAAACAGAAGCCGATTGAAACGACATTTGAGTTAAATGAGATCATCAAGGCAGCGATTCCAGCAAAAATGCGTTCATTGGGGGGACATCCATCGAAACGGACATTTCAGGCAATACGTATAGAGTGCAATCATGAGTTGGAAGTGCTCAAAAATACGCTCGGAGATTTGATTTATCTGTTAAATCCACAGGGGCGGCTCTGCATTATCACATTTCACTCGTTGGAGGATAGAATTGTCAAGAATTTTTTCAGAGAGATGGAAAATCCGTGTACATGTCCACCAGAGTTTCCTGTGTGTGTCTGTGGAAAGATTCCCTATGGAAGAGTTGTGACGAGAAAGCCCATTTTGCCTTCTCAGGACGAACTGGATACCAATTCACGGTCAAAGAGCGCAAAACTCAGAGTTTTTGAGCGCATATAGTTACAGTATATTATAATAAGGAAGGAACAGTGAACATGGGACGTGCAGGCAGTCATGGCGGAAGCCGAAACACTACTCAGAATTATAATTATATAGATGGAAGTGCAGTCAGAAAACTGCAAACTACACAGACTGGACGTGAATATGAGCGTTCATCGATTCGGACACAGTCTGTGCGCAGGACAAAAGTAAAAGCGGTTCCCATGAATAAGGGGTATATCGCAGTTGTGGCTGTAGCGTTTGTGATTGTGTGCGGTGTGCTGATGAGTTATGTAAAACTTCAGTCGGATATTACCAATCATATCAATAACATTTCAGAGCTGGAGAGCAGTCTCAATGAGTTACGGCTTGCAAACGATGAAACCTACACAAAGATTATGAGCAGTGTTGATCTGGAAGAGATCAAGCGGATCGCAGTCAATGAGCTTGGGATGAAATACGCAAAGGAAGGACAGGTTGTTCAGTATACAGGCGAGGGAAATGATTATGTGCGTCAGTATGGCGAAGTTCCTGAATAAGAATGTGATATTATATACAGGGTGATTTGATGGCAGAGCGAAGCAGAACCAATATTAGTAGAAGTAATAGAACTACGGGCAGCAGGACTACGAGCAATAGAAGAAAGACAAGCAACAGTAGGACTACGAAGGGCAGAACTGCGGCTGGGAGCAGAAAGAGTACCAGCCGAAAGAGCAGTGTCCATAGAAACAGTAATAGGACTGCTAGCCGTGGCGGTGGGAACAATAGATCTAATAAACAGGCTGATCGAAGAAAAAAAAGAAGGCAGCGGGCAAGCCTGAACAAAGTGAAATCAATGAAGCTGGCGGTAATGATGTTGATCATACTGCTGGCTTTTGCGGGATTGGGAGGACGTTTGTACGTTCTTGCCAGGGATAACCAAAATGATTATCAGAAAAAGATTTTATCGCAGCAGCGATATGATTCTAAGACGCTGCCTTTTAAGAGAGGAAGCATCCTAGATGCCAATGGGACAATTCTTGCGGCAAGCGAGAAAGTGTACAATGTAATTCTTGACTGTAAAGTCATGCTCAATAAGAAAGAAAATGAGGAACCTACGTTGAGCGCACTGTCAGAGTGTTTTGGACTCGACCAGTCAGAGCTGCGCAAGTATGTGAAGGAGAATCCAGGTTCACAGTATCGTGTGCTCAAAAAGCGGATTACCTACGATGAGATGAGCCCGTTTCTGGATCGTAAAAATGAGCACAACAAGAAAGCAAAACAAAAGGGAAATGAAAAGTTGGGCATCATCGACGGCGTGTGGTTTGAGGAGGAGTATATCAGAAGATACCCAAACAACTCCCTCGCCTGTGACGTGATTGGCTTTACGGGTACAGATAACAATGGTACTTATGGGCTGGAGGAATACTATAATGATTTGCTTAACGGAACAAATGGCAGGGATTATGGATATCTGAATGACGATGCGGCTTTAGAGCGAGCGATAGTGCCTGCGGTGGACGGATACACACTGGTAAGTACAATAGACGCCAATATGCAGGCAATCTGCGAGAAATATATTAAACAATTTAACGATGAACATGTCAATGAGGAGAGAGAGGGACTTGGCGCATACAATATCGGCGTGATCATTCAGGATTGTAACAATGGTGAGATCAAATCTATGGCGACTTACCCTGATTTTGATCTCAATAATCCCAAAGACCTATCGGCCTATTATTCAGCGGAACAGATTGAGCAAATGGATGATGAGGCGTATTATGACGCATTAAATGCCTTGTGGAAAAATTACTGTATTTCCGATACCTATGAGCCGGGGTCAACGGCAAAAGCAATTACGCTGGCAACGGGACTTGAGACGGGCAGGATTCAGGGAAATGAGTCGTATGAGTGCGGCGGCCTTCTTCATGTGGCAGATCATGATATCAATTGTAATGTGAGAGGCGGTCATGGGACGCTTAATGTCAGTGGCTCTTTAGAGCAGTCCTGCAACGTGGCATTTATGAAAATGGGTGAGGCAATCGGCGTCAAGAACACGATACAGTTTGAGCAGATTTTTAATATTGGTCTTAAGACGAACATTGATCTCGCAGGGGAGACAAAAACCGCCTCGCTGGTATACAACGAAAATACAATGAAGGCGGCAGAGCTTGCGACTTCCTCTTTTGGACAGGGATACAATGTCACAATGATTCAGATGATCACGGCTTTTTCTTCTATTATAAATGGGGGATATTACTATGAGCCGCACATGGTCAGCAAGATTATAAATTCAAATGGGGATACAGTCAAAAATATTGAACCTAGAGTGTTAAAGCAGACGATTTCGGCAACAACATCAGAACAGATGCGTCAATATCTCCATAATGCTGTTGCGCTGGGAACCGGAAAGTCGGCGCGTCCGGCTGGATATGCGATTGGCGGCAAGACAGGAACGGCGGAGAGGGTGCCGCGCGACAAGACAAACTATGTTGTTTCTTTTATTGGATTTGCACCGGCAGATGATCCGCAGATTGCGATCTATTGCGTGATAGATCGGCCAAATGTGCATGATCAGGCGCACGCGACGTATGCGACAGGTATTGTCAGGAATATCCTGACAGAAGTGCTTCCCTATCTCCATATTGCTAAGACAGAGGAAATGACGATCGCAGAGCAGGAGGAAATTGACAATCTGTTAGGTACTATCGTGCAGGGTGACGCGTCGGAAAAGGAAGGCGAGAACGGTGATTCTCCCAGTGATGATGATTCGAAGGACACAAAAGGGGAAGACGGACAGGAAGATGGCGATCCTGAAGATGGAGAGGACAGCAAGAAACCATCCTACATTGTAGACCCTGAGACCGGCGAGCTGGTCGATCCTGTATCAGGGGCGAAAGCTGAGATGGATTATGGTACAGATGGTGATAATGACAGTTTGCCAGTCAGTGTCGGTGCAGAAAATGGCGATGCTGGCAATGATAATGGAAACGCTCAACATTAACATATAAGGGTCCCCGCAGTCATAAAATAATAGTAATACAATATTTTATGATAGTAGGGGTAAGGATGGCAATCAAAAACAGTACAGGAAGACGAAATATGACCGTACAGAAAAGAAAGACTTTTGTACTGTGTATTATGTCTGTGGTGCTATTGCTGCTGCTTGGCGTGCGTGTGGGATATCTGATGATCTTTTGCTCGGAGCATTACACGGCGCTTGCCACAGATCTTCATGAGCGGGAACGTGATATCAAAGCGGCAAGGGGCAGGATCATTGATTCGACAGGAACTGTCCTTGCAGACAATAAGACAGTATGTACCATTTCGGTCATACACAGTCAGATAAAAGAGCCTGATAAGGTGATTGACATGTTGTGTCGTGAGTTGGGACTTTCTGAGGAATATGTGCGCAAACGTGTAGAAAAGTACAGTGCCCGTGAGCGTATCAAGAGCAATGTGGATAAAGAAATTGGTGATAAGATACGAAATTATGATATGGCAGGAGTGAAGGTGGATGAGGACTATAAACGTTATTATCCGTATGACGATCTGGCATCCAAGGTGTTAGGATTTACGGGTGGGGATAATCAGGGGATTATCGGTCTGGAGGTAACATATGAGAAATATCTGACGGGTAAGAAAGGGCAGATTCTCACATTGACAGATGCGAAGGGCATTGAGCTGGATGGGATGGGGGAGCGCAGAAAGGAACCAGAAGCGGGAAAAGACCTGTACATCAGCCTGGATGTGAATATTCAGCGCTATGCGACACAGCTTGCAAAGCAGGCATATGAGACAAAGCAGGCGGCAGGTGTTTCGATCATCGTCATGAATGTCAACAATGGTGAGATCCTTGCGATGGTGGATGTGCCAGAGTTTCATCTGAATGAACCCTATACACTGATTGACGAATTTCAGGTGCAGCGTGAAGACAGCCAGGAAAGCACACAGGATCTACTCAATAAAATGTGGCGAAACGGTTGTATCAATGATACCTATGAACCAGGGTCCACCTTTAAGACCATTACCGCTGCGGCGGGATTGGAGAGCGGGGCGGTACGTCTGGAGGACAATTTTTCTTGTCCGGGTTATATTATTGTGGATGATAGAAAGATACGCTGTCACAAAGTGGCAGGACATGGAGCGGAGGATTTTACCCATGCTGTCATGAACTCCTGTAACCCTGTATTTATCATGGTGGGGCTCAGGATTGGTGTGGAGCGTTATTATGAGTATTTTACAAAGTTTGGATTGAAACAAAAGACGGGAATTGATCTACCAGGCGAGGCGGGGACGATCATGCATCAGTTGGATAAGATTGGTGAAGTGGAGCTTGCCACAATCTCGTTTGGACAGTCCTTTCAGATCACACCGGTCAGGCTGATGACAACTGTGGCAGGGCTGATCAACGGCGGAAAGCTGGTGACACCTCATTTTGGTGTGAAAGCGGTGAATGCGGACGGCACATCAGTAGATGAGTTTGTCTATCCCACATCGGAAGGAATCGTGTCGTCTGATACGACAGATAAATTAAGGTATGTACTAGAGCAGGTTGTGGAGAATGGAGGCGGCAAAAATGGCTATGTGGAAGGCTTCAGGATAGGAGGAAAAACGGCAACAAGCCAGACGCTTCCGCGAGGAAGCGGCAGGTATATTGCGTCTTTTCTGGGGTTTGCACCCGCAGATGACCCCAAGGTCATGGCGCTTGCCATTATCGATACGCCGCAGGGGATGTATTACGGCGGACAGATAGCAGCGCCAGTGGTGCGGCAGCTTTTTGAGAATATACTTCCATATTTAGAAGAAATAGATTATAAATAAGATTTTGAGAGAGGGTGTATAGAGAATCATGATTGATTTGAAGGGCAGGAGAGTGATTATCGTCGGAACAGGCAAAAGCGGCATTGGCTCGGCGGTATTGCTGGAAAAAAACGATGCATTACCAGTGCTGTATGATGGGAATGAGAATACGGACAAAGAGAAGGTAAAAGCAGTGCTCACAGAGAAGCTTGGGAGACAGACCAAGGCGGAAATCCATACAGGTTCCTTTCAGGAGGTACTTGTCGAGGGGGTGACGCTCGCAGTGTTAAGCCCTGGTGTTCCTGTCGATGCAGATTTTGTAGTTTATATGAAAGAGCATAACATTCACATATGGGGGGAAATAGAGCTTGCCTATCATTTTGCAAAAGGCAGAGTGCTCGCAATCACCGGCACAAACGGCAAGACGACGACGACATCCCTAGTGGGACAGATTATGCAGGAGTATCTGGACAGTGTGTACATTGTGGGAAATATAGGGAATCCATACACGGACGCGGCGCCTTTGATGTGTGAGAACACAGTCTCTGTCGCAGAGATTTCTAGTTTCCAGCTTGAGACTATCGAGGACTTTCATCCACAGGTGTCCGCGATCTTGAACATTACACCAGACCATCTAAACCGCCATCACACGATGGAGAAGTATGTGGCGGCGAAGGAGGCTGTGGCCATGAATCAGACCAAGGACGACTATTGTATCTTAAACTATGAAAATGAATATACAAGGAATTTCGGTGACAGATGCCCGGCAAAAGTCCTGTATTTCTCCTCGGCACGAAGACTTGAAAATGGTCTGTATTATGAGGGAGAGGAAATTTATCTAGCAGTAGACGGTATGCCGGAGCGCCTGCTCAATGTCAGGACAGACATGAATTTGGTCGGTGTCTGTAATATAGAGAATGTCATGGCGGCAATCGGCATTTGTGTGAGCGCGGGGGTTCCGATGAATAACATACTGGCGACCATTCGGCGGTTTGTGGCGGTGGAGCACCGCATTGAGTATGTTGCGACGAAGAAAGGCGTTGTATATTACAATGATTCCAAGGCGACGAATACAGATGCGGCCATTCAGGGAATTAAGGCGATGGATCGGCCTACAGTACTGCTTGGCGGCGGTTATGATAAGGGAAGCACTTATGAGGACTGGGTGCGCTGTTTTGACGGCAAGGTGAAGAAGCTGGTGCTGATTGGACAGACGCGGGAGAAAATTGCAGAGTGTGCTGTAAAGTGTGGATTTCCCAAGAAGGATATTTTGTTTGAGGAGACCTTTGAGGCAGCGCTTGACACCTGCGTGCGGGAAGCCAGTGCGGGAGACGCGGTATTGTTGTCACCTGCATGTGCAAGCTGGGGGATGTTTCCAAACTATGAGGTGCGGGGCAGCCAGTTCAAAGAATATGTAAGGAATCTGGAGGAGTGATTTTGTGGTAAGACAACCAGTTAAGTTTCGAAGCAGCAAACATAACATGGATTACGTTCTGTTGACCGTAGTGTTGTTTTTGGTTGGATTTGGACTATTGATGATCTATTCAGTCAGTTCTTATGATGCGGGGATGGATCACGGGGACTCAGCATTTTTTCTGAAAAATCAGGCGCAAAATACAGTGGTTGGCTTTGTAGCGCTCTTTATTATGATCAAATTTCCATATAAGACATTGCAGCGCTTTGATGTGCTCGCGATCGTCGTATCTGCGATACTGATTGTGCTGGTGAAATCTCCAATCGGCATCACCAGAAATGGAGCAAGCCGTTGGATCAATGTGGGGATCACTACATTTCAGCCGGCGGAGGTAGCTAAGATTGGCGTGATCATCTACCTGTCAAGTATCATTCAGCGATTGGAAAGTCTGGGAAAAAATGTTATTAGAACGCCGAAAGGACTTGCGATCGTGCTGGTTCCGCCTGTGTTTCTGGCAGTGCTTGTCTATGAGCTGACCAATAATCTGAGCTCCGCAGTTATCATCCTTGGAATTGCCGTTGCGATGCTCTTTGTGGCAGTGCCTGATTACAAGTGGTTTTTTGCGAGTGGGGCGGCAGTTCTTGCAGCGGTTGTTGCGATAGTGTCCTATGTGTCCAATGCGGACACGTCAGGTTCGACATTCCGTCTCGCGCGTATTGCAGCATGGCTCAATCCCGAAGCGTACAGTACAGATCAGGCCTTTCAGACGCTTCAGGCATTATATGCAATCGGTTCCGGCGGAATCTGGGGAAAAGGACTGGGGCAGAGTATGCAGAAGCGGGGATTTCTGCCAGAGGCGCAGAACGATATGATTTTTTCTATTATATGCGAAGAGTTGGGGCTGTTTGGCGCGCTGGCGATCATTCTGCTCTTTGTGGTGTTGATCTGGAGCTGTATGATTATTGCAAACAAGGCGGTGGATCGATTTGGTGCACTGCTGGTGGTTGGTGTGATGGCGCATTATGCCATACAGGTAATATTGAATATCGCTGTTGTGACCAATACCATTCCCAATACTGGAATCACGCTGCCTTTTATTAGTTATGGCGGCACTTCGACCTTGTTTCTGCTGACGGAGATCGGAATCGTATTAAATGTAAGTAAAAGTTGCAGATAAATGGGAATTTATACAAAGTTCACGCATATAATATTATGATTGATATATTTATATGGTGAAGCCTATGACCCAGTTTGGCGGGAATGATGAGTCTATACGGATGGAGGGAAAAAAGCCGCTCGGCGGCAGGATACGGATACAAGGGTCTAAAAATGCAGCACTTCCGGTACTTGCGGCGTGCATGTTGATACCGGGGAAATGTGTGCTGCGAGGCTGCCCGAATATTACAGATATCGAGTGTATGTGCAGTCTGTTGAAGAGTACTGGTGCGGTGGTCGATACAGAAGAATTGCTTGCGGACAACAGGATTGTGGTTGATACACGCAGTGTGCGGGAACGCAGGCTGCCCGAAAAATATGTATCTGCCATGCGTTCCTCCGTCGTCTTGATGGGAGCGATGCTTGGGCGGCTTGGGGAGGTCTGTGTCAACTATCCAGGAGGCTGCGTGATTGGTGAGCGGCCGATCGATCTGCATCTGTATGGACTGGAGAAGCTCGGGGCTCAGATTTGGACAGAGGGAAATCATATCCATGCATATGCCGATGAGTTAAAAGGGGCTGTGATTGAGTTTCCATTTTCGAGTGTGGGGGCGACACAGAATGTTATCCTGGCAGCAGTGACAGCACAGGGGACGACAGTCATCAAAAATGCAGCGAGGGAACCCGAAGTGATCGAGCTGTGCAAATTCCTGAATCTGGCAGGCGCTAGTATTGACTATGCGGGAACCTTTTTTAAATCTGGCAGGATAGAGATTCATGGTGTTGAGTTGTCGAGACTTCACGGTGTGGACTATACAGTCATTCCAGACAGAATCGTCGCAGGGACATATCTGTTTGCTACAATGGTGTCGGGCGGCAAAGTGACATTGGAAAATATTCCCATCGGACAATTGGGGAGTGTCTGTGATATTATAACAGGGATGGGGGCAGATATTGAGATGGATGCAGCACGCAGTGAAATCACGGTCAATGCCTGTGATCGTGACAGGATCAAAAACCTGCCGTACATAGAGACCGATGTGTATCCGGCGTTTCCGACAGATCTACAATCGCTGCTTCTTGCGGCAGCTTGTACAGCTAAGGGAGAGCTTCGAATCAGGGAGCGTATTTTTTCAAGCCGGTTTCGAATTGTGGAGGAGCTAAAGCGCATGGGTGCAGACATCGCGATCGAGGGGGATACGGCGATCGTGACAGGTGACAGGGAGCTGGAGGGACGGACAGTTATCGCCAAGGAATTGAGGGGTGGTGCAGCGCTTGTCATCGCCGGTCTTGGCGCATCTGGCATCACCACTGTGGCGGATTCAGGATATATCAGAAGAGGATATCAAAATATCGTGGGTGATCTTTCTGAATTGGGTGCACGTATCCGTTATGTGAATTGAGGCGGTGTCAGCAGAATGCATATATGAGGAAAAGGCAATATCGATGAATAAACAGGATAGTACTATAACAAAAATGCCGGAGATTAGGTTGAAACAACGCATTATTATTGTGCTGGGCATCATCAATGTATTTCTAATTGTTCTGTATTTTGTGCTGACATATTATGCGGTCAAACATGTTCAGGTGGATGGCAACAAACATTATTCTGCCGATGAGATCAAGGCGATGGTCATGACAGGATATTTCGGAGATAATTCCCTCTATCTGTCTCTAAAATACAAAAATAAGGGGATAGAGGGTGTTCCGTTTGTGGAGACGATGGATGTCGTTGTCCAGTCAAATGACACCATTCGAATCACAGTATATGAGAAGGCACTGGCAGGATATGTACAATATCTTGGGAGATACATGTATTTTGACAATGAGGGCGTTATTGTGGAGTCCTCTAAGGTCACGACGAAAGGGATTCCGCAGGTGACAGGACTTGAGTATGATCATGTGGTGCTATATGAGAAGCTTCCAGTGGAAAACGACCGTATTTTTCAGAATATCCTGACAATCACGAAGCTTCTCAACAAATATAATGTTCTCTGTGATAAGATACAGTTTGATAAAAATTATAATGTTATGTTAGGGTACGATGAGGTGAAAGTCAATATCGGAGCACTTGAGAATCTCGACGAAAAGCTCATGCAGCTCCCACAGATTTTGCCATCACTGGAGGGAGAAAAGGGAACACTTGACCTGCAAAATTATACTGCGGACCGCAAAAGTGTTACTTTTGAAAGGGGAAAATAGGAAAGTGAAAAAGAAAAGTAAAAAATAGGTTGATTAATTGCCAAAAAAATTATATGATAAGTTAGATGGAATTTAATAGGAATTATGAAGGAGGAAGGAAACTTGCTCGAAATTAGATCAAATGAAACAGATGCAGCGGCAAGGATAATAGTTGTAGGTGTAGGCGGCGCAGGGAACAATGCCGTGAACCGAATGATAGATGAGACGATTACTGGTGTTGAATTTATAGGGGTTAATACTGATAAGCAAGCATTGCAGCTATGCAAGGCGCCAAAGCTTTTGCAGATTGGTGAGAAGCTAACGAAGGGACTTGGCGCTGGCGCGAAACCTGAGGTAGGTGAAAAAGCAGCGGAGGAGAGTTCCGAGGATATAAAGGAAGCATTAAAGGGCGCTGACATGGTATTTGTCACCTGTGGTATGGGCGGCGGTACTGGAACGGGCGCTGCACCGATTGTGGCAGCGATTGCGAAGGAGATGGGGATCCTCACAGTCGGTGTAGTCACAAAGCCGTTTAAATTTGAGGCACGGACGCGTATGGCGAATGCTTTGACAGGCATTGAGAAGCTCAAGGAACATGTGGACACATTGATTGTCATTCCAAATGACAAACTGCTTGAGATAGTCGATCGGCGGACAACCATGCCCGATGCGCTTAAGAAAGCGGACGAGGTGCTTCAGCAGTCTGTACAGGGAATCACAGATTTGATCAATGTACCTTCTGTCATTAACCTTGACTTTGCAGATGTACAGACTGTCATGAAGGAAAAAGGTATAGCACACATCGGAATCGGCTACGGCAAAGGTGAGGACAAGGCAGCCGAAGCGATCAAGATGGCGGTTGATTCACCGCTTTTGGAGACAACCCTCAGTGGAGCAACTGATGTGATCCTCAATATTTCTGGTGATATATCTATCTTTGATGCAAATGATGCAGCAAGTTACGTGCAGGAGCTTGCAGGTGAGGACATCAATGTCATCTTTGGCGCGATGTACAATGAGGACATGGCGGATTCATGTACCGTCACAGTGATTGCGACAGGTATTGTAGAAAAAACACCGAATGTACCTGTCAATAATATGGGTAGAATCAACAGTAATTTCTCTGTGAAACCCAACAGTATGCCGAATGCACCAGCTCGTCCCAGACCGCAGGGAACGGCAGGACTCAATGTGATGACGCCAAATGGACAAGCACCGCAGGGAGCACAGCCTAGACCGGCGAATGGAATCAAACCTCCTACAGATCTGAGAAGTAATGTGAAGGAGCAGACATTAAATATACCTAATTTCTTAAAGAGATGATTGTATGCTCACAAAAAGTCGAAAAATAAACATCATTTTGTCCCATGCTTTGACAAAAAAGCATGGGATTTTTTCGTATAATGGGCACAGGCGCACAGGAAAAATAACAGCCAGACGGAGGTGATACGAATTTATGAAGTATACATTGACATTTTTCTGGCACAAAATGTTCTGATGAATATACAGCTTTTATTGTTGACGCAGTTACTTCTGAAAGAAAAGATCATACTTGTCAGATTGTTGGCGGCGTCTATTGTGGGTGGTATAGGAGCGGTGCTGATACTGATTCTGGGGATTGGGTACAGTGTCGGTTATATCCTGTTGGTTTTTGTTCTGGATGCAGGAATGCTGCTCCTATGTATCCGAAATCCTTTTCGTGGAAAAAATTTATTTCGAAGACTTGTCATGGGAATTATTGATCTGCACGGAATGGAATTTGCCTATGGGAAACTCATGCAATGCGCAGACAGGCTTGTGGGAGAGCGCTGGGCGCGTATTGTTGTGAGTGTTGCGATCGCAGGTATCGTGTTTTTTATCCTTGCATACCGCAGTCTGGTTGAGTCAAGGCAGATTTACGAGGTCACACTGACAGAGGAAGGGGAGAATGCGGTGTACAGGGCGCTGTTTGACACGGGAAACTTTCTGACAGACCCTGTGACTGGCAAACCAGTGAGTGTGGTGGAAGAGACAGAAGCGACTAAGAAGTGGCTGGAAAAATATCCGCAAAAGTATAAGGTTATTCCTTATCAGAGTGTTGGCAAGGAGCATGGCATTTTGGAGGGAATTGTGGTGGATGAACTGATTATTCAAAAGGAAAAAGAACAGGTGGTAAAAAAGGGAGCAGTGATCGCACTCTATAAGGGAAAACTGTCAAAGGATGGGCAGTTCCAGATGATTCTGAACCATAGCCTGATTATATGAGGGATATTGTGAGGGATGGAGGATATCAAAATGATTTTAAAACTGTATTTGCCGGGAAAATTAAGATTATCATTTGGAAAAAACATGCTAAAAAACGCAGCGGGAAATGAGATACACTATATAGGCGGTTCAGAAGTGCTGCCTCCGCCGTTGGAGAGTGAGGAGGAAAACAGGGCGATCAATGGACTTGAGACAGAACACGCAAACGAGTCAAGGGCATTGCTGATAGAACACAATCTAAGGCTTGTAGTGTATATCGCCAAGAAGTTTGACAATACAGGTGTAGGCGTTGAGGATTTGATTTCCATTGGCACCATCGGGCTGATCAAGGCAATCAATACGTTTAATCGCAGCAAAAATATTAAATTGGCAACGTATGCATCAAGGTGCATCGAAAATGAGATTTTGATGTACCTGAGAAGAAATAATAAGACAAAGCTGGAGGTTTCGATCGATGAACCCCTGAATGTGGATTGGGATGGAAATGAGCTGTTATTGTCAGATATCCTTGGCACAGATGAGGATGTGATCTACAGGGATTTGGAGACCGAGGTGGAGCGAAGCCAGCTAAAGCGCGCCATCTCTAAACTTGGAGAGCGTGAGCGGACCATTATCATGTTGAGGTTTGGTCTGAATAACCCGGACGACATGGAGATGACACAGAAGGAGGTCGCGGATTATCTGGGGATCTCGCAGTCGTATATCTCACGTCTTGAAAAGAAGATTATGAAGCGGCTCAAAAAAGAGATGGTGAGCTAGATTGGGATAACAGTCGTATTTATATCCTTGTACATATGTCCTATAGATGAGTTTTGTTTATAAGGCATAGTAAATTGGAGGAGGAATAAATATGGCACTTGGAAAAGTTGAAATATGTGGTGTAAATACGGCAAAGCTTCCCATTTTAAAAAATGAAGAGAAACAGGCTCTCTTTGAGAAGATAGAGCAGGGCGATATGCAGGCGCGGGAGGAGTATATCAGAGGCAATCTAAGACTGGTGTTGAGTGTGATTAAGCGCTTCTCACAGTCTAATGAAAATGTCGATGATCTGTTCCAGATCGGATGTATCGGGCTCATCAAGGCAATCGATAATTTTGATTCCAGCCTTGACGTGAAGTTCTCAACCTATGCAGTTCCTATGATTATCGGTGAAATCCGGCGCTTTCTTAGGGATTCCAGCAACCCGATCCGCGTGAGCCGCTCGCTCAAGGATACGGCGTACAAAGCAATCTATGCAAAGGAAAATCTTACCAAGAAAAATCTGCGCGAGCCGACAATCATGGAGATTTCGGAGGAGATCGGCATTCCCAAGGAGGATATCGTCTATGCCCTTGACGCGATTCAGAATCCCATGAGCTTATATGAACCAGTCTATACCGAAGGCGGCGACACCCTCTATGTGATGGACCAGATCAGCGATAAGAAATGCAAAGAGGAGAACTGGGTTGAGAATATTTCTCTAAGTGAGGCGATGAAAAGACTCGAGGAGAGGGAGTATGAAATTATTCATCTGCGGTTTTTTGAGGGAAAGACGCAGATGGAAGTTGCCGAATATATCGGCATTTCTCAGGCGCAGGTGTCCCGTCTGGAAAAGAATGCACTGCGTACTATGAAAAAATATTTGGCCTTTTAAACGTTTAGAAGGAACCTTCCAGTAAAAAAAGTAACTTGCGGACAATATATACTATTGACTTAATCGGAGAAACAATTTAAAATAGAGATTAAGCAGTTGGGGCAGTTTAGAAAAATTCTCAACGGCTGCCTTTAAAAATATTAATAGACTATTGTGTGAAAGGAAGTTACTTATGAACGAACAAAACAAAACGGATCGCAGATTTAGTATTAAATGGCTGGTGATTTCACTGGTATCGCTGCCAATGATGATGGCGTGCATTGTTATTGTAACAGTTTCAACACTGACGCTCAGGCAGGGTATGGAATCCGAGACCTTTAAGACGCTGGAAGCACTGGCAAGAGGTACGATGCTTGCTCTTGACGGAGTGTCGTCGGGAGAATACTCCATGCAGGGGGATGATTTATATAAAGGTGATGTAAATCTCTCTCAGGAGATGGGTGCGCTGGTTGACAATTATGCGGCGGCAAACGAAGCGCAGATTACTTTATTCTTTGGCGACGTTCGGCGTGCGACAACCATCAAGGACGCGCAGGGAAATCCTATTGTCGGCACCAAAGCAGACGCGAAGGCTGCAGCAGAAGTTTTAAACGCAGGAAATACGTATCACAGGGATGATTTCGTGATTGACGGAAATCTCTATTATGGATTCTATGTTCCGGTTACAGACTCCACGAATAAGATTGTCGGAATGATCTGCGCGACAAAGGACAGAGAAACAATTAAAGACTATATTTCTCACAGACAGACCTTTATCGTTGCGATAGCGGTTTTGATCTATATCCTCTGTATCTTCTTTGCAACTGTTGTGACAAAGAGAAGGATCCAGTATCCGCTCAATGCACTCTCAGAAGTTGCTAAGAAAATGGCAAAGGGTGATATCAATGTCCACATCAATAGAACAACCAATGACGAGCTTGGCGATCTGGCAGAAGATTTTAAAATGATGATCAAGACAATCGGAGAGCAGGTGCATATTACAGAGCAGGTTGCAGAGGGTGATCTGACAGCAACTTACAAGAAGGCAAGTGACGATGACACACTCGGTACAGCAATCGTGAAGATGCTTCGTGACAACAACAGAAACCTGTCTACAATCCGTGATGCGGCTGCAAGAATGACATCAGGCGCAAACGAAGTCGCAAGCGCGAGCAACTCGCTGGCACAGGGTACGACACAGCAGGCAAGCGCCATCGAGGAGATTACAGTTTCCATCGAGGAGATTGCAAATGGCGCCAAAGTCAATGCAGATGATGCAAACAAGGCAAATGAGCTTGTACAGAATACAAAAGACGGCGCAATCCGCGGCAATGAGCAGATGAAGCAGATGATTGCAGCGATGCAGGATATCAATGAGTCCTCAGAGAATATCTCAAAGATCATGAAGGTCATCGACGATATTTCCTTCCAGACCAATATTCTTGCACTGAATGCTTCTGTGGAAGCTGCCCGCGCGGGTGTACATGGCAAAGGCTTCGCAGTGGTTGCAGATGAAGTTCGAAGCCTTGCAAACAAGTCCGCTGAGGCGGCAAAGGACTCTGCTGTGATGATCGAGGATTCTATCAAGAAAGTAGAGGTTGGTTCGAAACTTGCGGTAGAAACCGCAGCAGCGCTTGAGGAAATCTTAGAATCTGTTGAAAATATTGCATCTATCGTGAGCAATATCGCAGAGGCGTCTGTAAATCAGGCAAGCTCTGTTGGACAGGTCAATGCAGGTATTACACAGATTGCAGATGTTGTACAGACAAACTCAGCAACTTCTGAACAGTGTGCGGCTGCAAGTGCAGAGCTTTCCAGCCTTGCAGGACAGCTTCAAAATGCAGTTGGCAAGTACAAACTCCTTGCTGGAAAAGGCAGAAACTCTGATTTTGATTCGATGTCGTCTGATAGCAGTGATTATGTTGATAATGAGAGTATTATCTCACTGGATTCGGATTTTGGCAAATATTAAGACAAAATAAGGTATTCTATTTTACCCCGGCACTCGTTGCCGGGGTAGTGTTTCAGAGGAAAAATGAAATTATATGTAGCAAAAACTTGTAGGATTCAGACAGCAGAGGAGGAACAACTGTGTTTACTGCTTGATAGTGACAGGCTTCAGCGGGTAACTGTAATGAAAAACACCAAAGAACGGGAGCGAAGTATTTTTGCGGGACTTTTGTTGCGCTATGCGTTTTTACAGAATGGTTATGATGCGGCGGCATGGCAGCAGACAAAAATGAAGAAAGATATCTATGGGAAGCCGTACATAAAGGGGTATGAAGGATTTCAATATAGTTTGTCCCACTCAGGAGACTGGGTCATTTGTGCGGTGGATAGGAAACCTGTGGGAGTGGATATACAGGAGATAAGACCTTGGAAGATTTCTCTGGCAAAGAGATTTTATCATGAGGACGAATATAACAGGCTCCTTGCGTTGGGGGAGACTGATCCAGATAGACAGACAGAAGAATTTTACAGGATGTGGACAGCAAAGGAAAGTGCAGTGAAGTTAAGCGGAAGAGGTATTGGGGCTGGAATCAGCCAGTATGTGACTGCCTGGGATTATCGTTCCATATACGACCAGGATACGAAATGTAAGATTGATATAAGACAGTATAAGGCACTGGAAGGTTATATGATTTGTGTTTGCAGTGATGCTGGAAATTTCCCTGATCAGCCGGAACAAATAACACTTGTATGATGGAAGTTCACTGGGATATCGAGATATAAAATAGTAATATGGAGGGGACACAGATGCTAAAGACGAATGGAAAAAATATGGTGAGTAAAGATGAGATAATCTTTAAGGAGGGAGATGCGCTGACTCAGATTGGAATAGTCCTCTCTGGAAAGGTGATCATGCAAGGAGAGAATATCAGACTCGTAAAATCACAGGGAAGCTACTTGGCCTTAAATTCATTGGAAAGTCAGGTATACAGCGCTACTTACACTGCAATGGAGGATTCTGTAGTCTACGCACTTCCAGTACAGGGAGAGGCATCAATTCGAAATATCATTGCCAAAAATGCAGACTATCGTGCAATTATGGTGTCATCACAGTTTAAAACGGCGGTTGAATTATATCGAATTAAGTCTAGTTATCTCGAACGTGCTGAACGGTTGTGTTCATTTTTGCAGAGAAGTTATGAAGAGTATAAAGGAATCTGCACAGAGTTTGGCGTTCCTGCAACTGGAATTGAAGAATTAGAGCAGCTACAGCCATATGAGGATACACAGGCAGTCAATGAGCATAAGATTGAATATTATGAGGAGGGCGCAAAGATTCCCTTAAGTGCGAATAAAAGTTACTTTTCATACAGTGAGAAGATGGCATTTTTTCAGGTAGATGAGATTATGGGGCTTGTGACATCACTGCTTGAGGATTGTGCTGAAATCGTTGATTACATTAAAAATCTGATGGGTGTAATGTGCTTGCGACCTCGAAATAATCTGTTTGACCACATTTGTGATAAGACACATGCCATCAAAGAAAAGAATGATATTCCGAACGAAATCCATATCCTGCTGAGTGGAATTGTGGATGAATTTGTTTTCCAGCATAAAGAGCTGGAGAGCCAGACCCAAAATGCACCGATTTTTGATATGGATTTATTGAAACGCAAAATGGATGGTTTGGTATCAGAAAAGGCAGTGGTGGATGAGCGCTCCCAGGAGGAGCGTGAGGCAGATCTCAAGCGGGATATGGAGTCCTTACAGGGGGCCATGGAACAGATTCTTAAGTTTGCATCTTCCTTCAATGACGAGGATGCATTGAAGCTCAAAAATAATGTGGAATATCTGGTGAAGGCACCGGATAGAATGTCGGTGGATGACGATACAAAGAAGGCCAAAAAGACAATCACGCCTTTGGTGTTCAAGCTATATTTGTGCTGTTATCGCAAGATAAAGGAGGGATTGATACATCCGCCCAAGGCAGTGGAGCTGTTTATGAACTTTGGCATGTTAGATGAGCGTCTGCTGGATGAGGAACATCTGCGGTTTCTGTGCAGTATAGAGCCTGAGGAAAACCAAGGTCCCTGCAAGGTAGTCACCATGATGGAATGGCTTGACATGATTCATGATGGCAAACGAGATCCTTCTAAGAGTGAGTTTGATGAAGATTATGTGGAGAATCTGCGGTCTCTCAAAAAGCAGGGAGAGATTACGGAGAAGGAGCAGAAGATTCTGCTGAACGATATGAATCGGCGTGTGGAGTATGAGATTATGAACATGCAGATGAGCAATTCCCGCACGTTGTACGGACAGCCGTCCTCCTATATGCCGATTTTATACAAAGATGCAATATTTGGTTATCTGGATAAGCTTCTTGTCACCAAAAAGAAGATCAACGAGAGTGTAGAGCGTCTAGTGAAGCTGGATTATTCGGCATTCTATAGGGAAGTGATTTACTCCAACGCAGAGTACAAGATTGTCAATGAGACAGTAATGAAAAATGTGTATCCTGATGTGATTCTGTTCCCGCTGTTTGGAACGAATGCTTCTATGTGGCAGGAGATTGGCGGTAAAAATAAGGGGACACCGGGACGTTTCTGTTTCCCGATTATGACAAGTTCTAACATCGATGAATTGATGGTAAAGATGTTCGGGCGCTTCCGCTGGGAGCTTTGCCGTTGTATACAGGGAATGGCATGGAATGATGTCAAAGTCAAGTCGCTTACTTCGGAATATATGGACTATATCCAGTTTTATAGAAAGAACAGAGATTTATCCGATGATGCGCGCGATAAGGTAAAATTGCAGATTCAAAAGGCTAGAAATAATTCGAGAGAGACCTTCCTTCTGGATTATGAGGCATGGATCAAAAATGAAGCAAACGGCTCCATGAAGATGAACAAGGTGGCAAGGGAGATTCTTGCGACATACTGTCCGTTTGAGAAGGAGATTCGAATGAAGCTGAATGCGCAGAGACCCTATGAGGCAGCGCAGGCGAGAAGCTTTCGGAATGCCCAGAAGAAGAAGCAGGAATTTGAGCTTAAGATCAAGTCATTGCAGAAGGTGACACAGGAAATTCCTGATGAGATGATGAGTACGTATAAGTTTTATGCAGATATGTAATAATAATATAAAAGAGCAGGCAGTGCCTGCTCTTTTATATTGCGGTCACACAAAGCCTACTCGGTTTCATGTGATTCTATGTGTAGCTCCGCGGTGTCCTCCTCCATATCTGATTTGGTCTCAGGCAGAAGGATGGTCACAGTCTCAATGCGGTTGTTATCTACCTTTTTGGCGGTCAGCTTGATGTTGTCCGCCGTGATCACAGACTCTCCTTCTGACGGGAAACGGTCTAACAGCTCGATCATGATACCGCCGATCGAGTCATAGTCTTCGGAGTCAAATTTCGTCTCGAGAACATCGTTGATATCGTCAAGCTTTAAGCTGCCGCCAACTTCGTATTCATTCTCAGCAGTTTTCTTGAAGAGCTCTGCCTCATCGGCGTCGTACTCGTCGCGAATCTCACCGACAATTTCTTCCAGAAGATCCTCCACCGTGATCATGCCCACGGTAGCGCCGTACTCATTTAAAACCAGTGCGACATTGGTCGTGAGCAGACGCATCTCCAGCAGCAAATCCGCTGTTTTTTTGAATTCATAGGTGTAATAGCCTTCTCTTAGAATATCGCGTATCTTGAAATTTTCCTTGTTTTCCACCATGAGAAGATCTTTTACGATCACGATTCCAAGCATATTATCAATGTCATTCTCGTAGACGGGAATGCGCGAATACATGGACTCGCGAAACAGGGTCAACAACTCCTCATAGGATGCATTGACATCGATTGTAGTCATGTCAATGCGGGGAATCATAATGTCTTTAGCAACAGAGTCACCAAACTCGAATACATTGTAGATAAGCTTTTTCTCCTCCTGCTCGATCACACCGTCCTCGTGGCTGACATCCACATATGTTTTCAGCTCTGTCTCTGTCATTGTGACACGGGCTGACGGGTCAATGTGGAGGAAGCCAAGGAAAAGTCCTGAGATTTTGTCGATGATGAAGATGACAGGCGTCAACAGCATCATCAGCAGATAGATCGCCCGCGCATAGGCGAGGGAGAGCTTTTCATTGTTGCACATCGCCCAGGTTTTGGGGACAATTTCACCGAAGATCAAAACCAACAGTGTCAGTACGCCAGTGCCGATGCCGACAGCGGCATTTCCCCATAGGCGTATGACCAGTGAGGTCATAAGGGAGGAAGCACTGATATTTACGACATTGTTACCAATCAGTATCGCGCTGATCAGTTTGCTTCTGTTGTCAAGAATCTTTTGAAGCGTGAGCACCCTTCCAGTCGGATTTTCATCGACCATGGCACGCACCTTGACATTGCTTATGGTGGTGAGGGCCGTCTCAGCAGATGAGAAAAAAGCTGACAAAATAATAAGTACGACAAGAATTACGAGTTGTATGACACCAGGGGTATCCAAAACAAAATCACTCCTTTTTGCAATTGCATATTTTTATACGTATCAGCATAGATTATAACAGTGTTAGTGAAATAATACAAGATTTTATTAAAAATTGGAGGTAGGATATTGTGAAAAATGTATTTGCCACAGAGCGACTTGTGGCGCTGCTAAAATGCCTGATGGCTGCTTATCTGATTACGGGAATCTTGCTCCTTATCGTGGCAGGATTGCTGTACAAGTTTTCGATTGGAGAGAATGTAGTGGACATCAGTATTATCGTAATCTACTGTATCTCCTCTCTGTTGGCAGGGCTCTTTTTCTCCAAGGGGGCATCGAGCCGCAGATTTATATGGGGAATGTTAGCTGGCGCGGCGTATTTTGTGATCATATGTGCAGTGTCTGCTGTGTCAGATCCAGGCTTTGTGCCAATCAGCAACACCGTCATCACGACATTGTTGATCTGCCTTGGCAGTGGGATGCTGGGCGGAATGATGGGATAGCACATACGTACTTTACAGATACTGGAACAATGAATTTTGTAAAAATACTTTCTTTTTTGTCGAAATATGTTATACTGGCAAAGGAACTATTTGTATTGCTTATAACATAGAAAGGAAGAGGAGAAAGGCATTTATGAAGTTTATGGTACATAGGAAAACAGTGAGATGTAAGGCACTTTTGATGGCATTGATCATATTGATATCCGTGGCAGCGCCCAAGCTGACTGTGCAGGCGGCGCCAAACGAAGTGGCACAGGCAGCATTGGGAATTGATGTCTCTCGCTATCAGGGCGTGATTGACTGGAATCAGGTAGCGGCTTCCGGGGTACAGTTTGCGATCATCCGTGTAGGGTATCGCACGCAGACGACCGGAATCTTGAATGAAGATCCCTATGCGAGATATAATTTGCAGGAGGCACAGAGAGTCGGTCTGAAGGTGGGCGCATACTTTTTCTCCGCCGCAGTAAATGAGGCAGAGGCAGTTGAGGAGGCACTTTTTACAGCAAATCTGATCGACAAATATAAAATTACCTTTCCGGTGGCATATGACTGTGAAGGTTTTCGCAATACAACGAGCCGACAGTATTTGCTTGGAAAAGAAGTTCGGACAGCACTGGCAGTCAAGTTTCTTGACACCATCGCGGCAAGAGGCTATACACCTATGTTTTATGCGTCCAGAAATGAGATGACAGACAGCAAGGACTGGGATATGAATATTCTGAACAAGTATAAAGTATGGGTGTCGCAGTATCCCGCGCAGCCGTTCCCGATCACGCCGGCGAGCAGCTATGCAGGCGTACATGCGATGTGGCAGTATACAAGCAAGGCGGCGATACCAGGGATTGCCGGCAATGTTGACATGAACGTTGCTTATTTTAATTATGATGGAATCGCAGAGGCAAAGGACCCGAGTGGTGCACCTGTTGTGAGCGCTGAGAATGCGGCAAATGTGCAGTATCTGGATGTAAATGAGGTTGTGACAGCCACCTCGACGGTAAATTTGAGGACAGTGCCGAACGCAGACAGCCCGGATACGATTGTGGTGCCTATTAATCCGGGGGATATGATATTCCGCACGGGAATTGGCAATAACGGCTGGTCACGGGTTCTGCTGAACAATCAGGTTTTATATGCCTCCACCTCCTATTTGCAGAAGGTGATGTAAAAAATCCCAAAAATCAGAAAAAACACTTTTCGAATGTAGAAATATGTGGTATACTATCGTAGATTGAATAATTTTAAGAATACATTTTAAGGAGGCAATCGGTATGAAGCATATTAGGACATTGACGACTAGGGACTATAAAGAGTCTGTAAAAAAGGGTGGATGCGGAGAGTGCCAAACATCTTGTCAGTCTGCGTGCAAGACATCCTGCACAGTTGGAAATCAGAGCTGTGAGCATGCCAGCAAATAGTCAATCATAAATAAATGAAGTGTCAAACAGCGAGTAGGAGGGTGAGACATCCCGCCTACTCGATTGTGTGTAATGAGTGTGGGAAGGAAATAAAATTGATACATCAGTATAACAATAATGGATACAATATCGTTTTGGATGTCAACAGCGGTTCTGTGCATGTTGTCGATGACCTTGTTTACGATGCGATTGCCTACATGGTGGACAACCAGCTTGAGAATGCAGACCAGGCTGTGGCGTTGGAGACGTTAAAAGAAAAATTTTCAGACCGGACAGCGGATTTGGCTGAGGTTGTAGAGGAGATTTATGAGCTGAAAGAGCACGGAATGCTCTTTACAGAAGATATATATGAGAAAAGTATAGAGGCCTTTAAAAACCGCGAGACGATTGTCAAAGCGCTCTGTCTGCACATCGCGCACGACTGTAATCTCAAATGCAAGTACTGTTTTGCAGAGGAGGGAGAGTATCACGGCAGACGCGCGCTGATGAGCTACGAAGTTGGCAGGAAGGCATTGGATTTCCTGGTAGCGAACTCAGGAAATCGAGTGAATCTTGAGGTGGATTTTTTTGGCGGGGAGCCTCTCATGAACTGGCAGGTCGTAAAGGACCTTGTAGCATATGGCAGAAGCCTTGAGGAGGAGCATCACAAGAAATTTCGATTCACGCTCACGACGAACGGCGTTTTGTTAGATGATGAAATCATGGAGTTTGCCAACAAAGAGATGGCAAATATCGTGCTGAGCATAGACGGCAGAAGGGAAGTCAATGACAGGATGCGTCCACTTGCGGGCGGTCAGGGGAGCTATGACATAATTCTGCCGAAATTCAAAAAGGTTGCCGAGAGCAGAAAACAGACAAATTATTATGTGCGTGGGACATTTACACATTTTAACAAGGATTTTGCGGCGGATGTCTGTCACCTGGCGGACCTAGGCTTTCAGCAGATCTCTGTCGAGCCGGTGGTGGCACCGGAAAGTGCAGATTATGCACTTGTCACATCTGACTTGCCAGAGCTGCTTGCAGAGTATGATAAGCTTGCCGTGGAGATTATTCGGCGGCACCAAGAGGGAAATGGTTTCAATTTCTTTCATTTTATGATCGATTTAGAGGGTGGACCATGTGTCTACAAACGGTTGTCTGGCTGTGGCTCTGGCACGGAGTATCTGGCGGTGACGCCGTGGGGAGATTTTTATCCCTGCCATCAGTTTGTGGGACAGGATGCATTCTTGATGGGCAATGTGGATGAGGGCATTGTCAACACGCAGCTGTGCGATCAATTTAAGACATGTAATGTATATTCAAAGGAGAAGTGTAAGAACTGTTTTGCTAAATTCTATTGCAGCGGGGGATGTGCGGCAAACGCTTACAATTTCCATGGAGACATCCATGATGCTTATGACCTTGGCTGTGAGCTTCAGAGGAAGCGTGTTGAATGTGCAATCATGATAAAGGCTGCTCTTGCCGAAGAAGATAGAAAGTAAAGGAGTATACAGGTTATGAAAAAAAACAAAAGTGTGATTACGCTGATCGTGACAGTGCTTGTCATGGCAGCGCTTGGATTTGTGGCAATCTGGGGGATTGGCACAGAGCGTGCTGGTTCAGCGGCGGGAATCAAGCAGGGGCTTGATCTTGCGGGCGGTGTGAGCATCACCTATCAGGTGGTGGGAGATGAAGATCCGTCCACAGAGGATATGGATGACACCATCTATAAGCTGCAACAGCGTGTACAGGGATATAGTACAGAAGCGCAGGTGTACAAGGAAGGCACAGACCGTATCAATATCGAGATTCCTGGTGTGTCTGATGCCAACTCAATTCTTGAAGATCTGGGCAGACCTGGTGCGCTGTATTTCATCGCACAGACAGATGCGCAAGGAAATCAAAATTATTCCTACACAGGCGCCGGTGCGACAGGATACTCATTAAATAAGACAATCGAGGAACTTCAGGCTGACGGAAGCATTGTGCTGGAGGGGACGGACGTTGAGGCGGCGGACGGCGGTTCAGGAAGTGACAGCCTTGGAAACAGTCAGTTTGTGGTGGATTTGGTATTTACAAGTACAGGTGCTACAAAGTTTGCGGATGCCACTACGAAGGCTTATGCAAACAATCAGTCCATTGGTATCTACTATGACGGAGATTTTATCAGTGTACCCAATGTTGAGGCGGCACTCACAGACGGCAGAGCGCAGATTACAGGGATGGGCACTTTTGAGCAGGCGGAACGGCTTGCAAGCCAGATTCGTATCGGCGGACTCAAGCTGGAGCTGGAGGAGCTGCGCTCTAATGTAGTCGGTGCACAGCTTGGTGAGGAGGCTGTTCGGACAAGCTTGCTCGCGGCGCTGATTGGATTGGTCATCATTGCACTGTTTATGATCATTGTATACCGCGTTCCGGGTCTTGCATCAGTGCTGGCATTGATCATCTATACTTGTCTGATCGTTATTTGTCTGAATATCTTTGAGTTGACACTGACGCTTCCAGGTATAGCAGGTATCATCCTGTCGATTGGTATGGCGGTCGATGCAAACGTAATTATCTTTGCGCGAATCAGAGAGGAGATCACCGTCGGCAAAACTGTCAGAAATGCGATTGATACGGGATTTCAGAAGGCTCTTTCAGCGATTGTGGACGGCAACGTGACGACCTTGATCGCAGCGCTTGTGCTCGGTATCAAGGGTTCTGGTACAGTAAAAGGCTTTGCATATACGCTTGGACTTGGTATTGTGCTGTCCATGTTCACGGCACTCTTTGTGACGAGACTGATTCTCAAGGCATTCTTTACGGTTGGTCTCAAGGATGTGAAGTTCTATGGCACAAACAAAGAAAAAGGAACGGTCAATTTCCTTGCAAAGAAAAATATCTTCTTTGTGTGTTCGGCTGCTGTGATTATTCTTGGAGTGGTCTTTATGGGGATCAATAGTGCTACTACTGGCAAGGTGCTGAATTATAGTCTTGACTTTGTGGGTGGTACTTCTACGAATGTGACATTTAATGAGGATCTGGATCTTGCGGCAATTGATGCAGAGGTTGTGCCGGTGTTTACCGATATAACAGGCGATGGCGCTGTGCAGGTACAGAAGGTAGCAGGCTCTAATGAGGTTATTTTCAAGACAAGAGAGCTCAATTTGTCAGAGAGAGAGCAGTTGAACAATGCTCTGGTTGAGAACTTTGGCGTCAATGAGGAACTGATCACAGCGGAGACAATTAGCTCAACCATCAGTTCTGAAATGAAGAATGATGCCATCATTGCGGTGATCATAGCGACGATCTGTATGTTGATCTATATTTGGTTCCGGTTCAAGGATATCCGTTTTGCAGCAAGCTCCGTGGCAGCGCTGGTACATGACGTGCTTGTAGTGCTTGCGTTCTACGCAGTTGCAAAGGTGTCTGTGGGCAGTACATTCATCGCTTGTATGCTGACGATTGTGGGGTATTCTATCAATGCGACGATTGTAATCTTTGACCGTATCAGGGAGAATCTCGGCACGATGCTGAAAAAGGACTCGCTGGAGGATTTGGTCAACAGAAGTATCAGCCAGACACTTTCGAGAAGTATCTTTACGTCATTGACAACTTTTATCATGGTTGCAGCACTGTATGTACTGGGTGTGACTTCCATCAAGGAATTTGCACTGCCGCTCATGGTAGGTATTGTGTGTGGTACGTATTCTTCGGTGTGTATCACAGGTGCACTTTGGTATGTGCTCAGAACAAAAATAAAGAAGGCATAAGTCTGATGATTTGGGGCTGCAGCTTCTATGCTGCGGCCTTTTCGGCTTTTGTGACAGAAGGGGGATTTGTATGGAGCTGGCAGCACAACGCCGATTTGGACTCTCGGCAGCGGTACTCAAATGGATTGCAGTGGTGACGATGGTGATAGATCATTTTGCAGTGGCAGTCTATGCACAGATGGCTGGCTATGATTATGAGGTCTACAGGATGTTTAGAAAGGTTGGCAGGCTTGCATTTCCAATCTATTGCTTTTTGTTGGTGGAGGGGTTTTGCCACACCAGAAATGTGGTAAAATATCTTAGAAACTGCTTTTTGTTTGCAGTGATATCAGAGATTCCTTTTAATCTGGCAATTTTTGGCAAGTTGGTCTATCCCAAGGGGCAGAATGTGTACTTTACACTCTGTATAGGCTTGTGTGCTCTCATTTTGTTGGATCAGCTCAAGCTGCGATATCAGACAAAAGCGGTGCTTTTAAAGCTGAGCATTATCATTGCGGCGGCAATTCTGGGAGAATGGCTGGATGTAGATTACCATTGGAAGGGTATTTTGTTTATTATTATGTTTTACTATGTCAGAGATATGCAGGAATGGATACGTAATGTTGTAGGAATCTGCGCTTTTGCTTATGAAGTTACGGCGCCGCTTGCATTTATACCAATCCATTTTTATAATGGAGCGCGCGGCAGGCAGATGAAGTATTTATTTTATGCAATTTATCCGATTCATTTGCTTGTATTTGGCTTGATTCGGTTTTATCTGGCAGGAACATTGTGAAAGGAGTATCAATGTATACATATGAGATGAATGCAGGCTACAGTGTGATGGATGAATCCTTGTGCATGACGGTGCCTGCAATATTGGATTGTTTTCAGGATGCAGCGATCTTTGAGTCGGAGAACGGACGTATTAATGTGGAGTATCTTTACAGCAGGCATATTGCGTGGATACTAAGCTCGTGGCAAATTGTGATAGACAGGAGACCGAGACTGAATGAGCGGATTAGAATTTCCACAGCGCCGTACGATTTTACGAATTATGTGGGATTTCGGAATTTTTGTGTTTTCGGTGAGGACGGGAAACTGATTGTCAGGGGGGCATCTATCTGGACGCTGATCGACACCGAGAAATTGTGTCCGATAAGACTGACGCAGGAGCTACAGGAGAGTTATACGTTTGAGCCAAAGCTTGAGATGGACTATGCGCCGAGAAAAATTGTGCTGCTGGGAGAGGCATATGTGCAAGACCAGTTTCGCGTCCGAAAATTTCAGATCGATTCTAATCGGCATATGAATAATGTGGAGTATGTCAGGTATGCGATGGAGACGCTGCCGGAGGGCGCTGCATTCAAAGAACTGCGAGTAGAGTATAAAAAGCCAGCACGGTATGATGACGAAGTACTAATCGCTGTGATTCAGGCAGAGGGGAAACATCAAGTAGTAATGAGGGACCAGGAGGGTGCTGTCTATGCGGTGGTGGAGTTTACGCTGGAGGAAGATGTAAGATGAGTAAATGGATGGTAGCCGCAAAGCGGGCGGATTTCGATGCGATTGCAAAGCGATATCATATCAGTCCAGTGCTTGCCCGCATTATTAGAAACAGAGATGTGATAGAGGACAGAGAGATCGACAAATTCCTGAATGGTACACAGAAGGACTTATATGCGCCTAGACTTTTAAAGGATTTGGACAGGGCAGTGCAGCTTTTGCGGGAAAAGATTGCAGCGGCAAAACGAATACGCATTATCGGGGATTATGATATTGATGGGATTTGCTCTACATATATATTATTCAGAGGACTGACAGCGTGCGGTGCACAGGTGGACAGTGCGATTCCCCATAGAATCCGTGATGGGTATGGCTTAAATGAGCATCTGATACAGGAAGCTTATGATGCAGGTACTGATACTGTGCTCACCTGTGACAATGGCATCGCCGCCTATGAACAGATTGAGATGGCAAATGCGCTGGGCATGACTGTGATCGTGACAGACCATCACGAGGTTCCCTACGATGAAGTGGACGGAAAGCGACAGTACAGAGTGCCGCGTGCAAGTGCAGTCGTGGACCCAAAACAGGAAGACTGTGCGTATCCTTTTCCAGAGATATGCGGTGCGGTGGTGGCATACAAGCTTATGCTGGCACTGATCGCCGAGCAGGAGCACACGGACTGGCAGCATGTGATGGTGTCGGAGATTGGTCTGGAACTGCTGGAATTTGCAGCTTTTGCGACAATTGGCGATGTGATGGAGCTGCGGGATGAGAACCGCATTATTGTAAAGAGTGGCTTGGCACTGATGGCAAATACGAGAAATATGGGTTTAAAGGCATTAATACAGGCGACAGGGACAGACCCGGCGCACATTAAGCCGTATACTGTTGGCTTTGTGCTCGGTCCTTGCCTCAATGCGACAGGAAGACTTGACACGGCACTCAATGCGCTGGAGCTGTTTCAGACGTCTGATATTGATAGAGCTGCAATGCTGGCAGGCGACTTGAAAGCCATGAATGACAGCAGAAAGGAACTCACATTGAAGGGGGTCGAGGAGGCGGTTGCTCAAATCGAACAGACGGGACTAGCTAGCGACAGGGTGCTCGTGGTGTATCTGCCCGAAGTGCATGAGAGCCTTGCTGGCATTATAGCGGGCAGAATCCGTGAGAAGTACTGTAAACCGGTCTTTGTGCTCACGAGGGCAGAGGAGGGGGTAAAAGGATCTGGGCGCTCAATCGATGCATTTCATATGTATGACGAACTGACAAAATGCAAGGAGCTGTTCACCAAATATGGCGGTCATAAGCTGGCGGCGGGGCTGTCGCTTGACGAGGAGAATGTGCCTGAGCTGCGCCGCAGACTCAATGAGAACTGTAACCTTACGGAGGAAGATTTTGAGGAGAAGGTCCTGATCGATGTACCGATGCCGATGGCGTATGCGAGCTTTGAGTTTATTGCAGAGCTTGAAAAGCTAGAGCCCTTTGGAAACGGAAATCCCAAGCCGCAGTTTGCGCAGAAAAATGTGCGGTTTGTGAGCGGAAAGGTGCTTGGCGCCAACCGCAATGTGGGTAAGTATGTGGTGGAGGACGAAAATCGGAGGCGATATGACTTAATTTATTTTGGTGAAATCGAGGGATTTCATGCGTATGTGGCAGCAAAATATGGCACCGCAGCACTGGACAGGCTGTATCGGACTGGAACAGGAGGACAAGATGCGGGTGAGGAGATTGTCCTGTCTGTCGTGTATTATCCTGATATCAATGAATATAGAGGGAATGTGTCTTTGCAGATGGTTATGAAGTATTATCAGTAAATAAAAAAGCGTTTTATCCTTTGTTAAGAAATATTATCTTATTTTTATGAAATAAACACATTTCTGACACATTTGTTGGGTATAGTAATAGACAGATAGTTGAAGCACTCACTATCTCCCCCCTCATAAGAAAATATACGATAAGAGCCAGGTTTTCACCTGGCTCTTATTGTGTCTGTACGCTGACGACGCCCCGCGCGTCAAGCAGGAAAAGGAATCTTCCCTGCTTGACAGCACACGTGCGTGAGATATGTCAGCTCGGTTCATTGGTTAATCCGTGTCGGAAATCGGTTCGTTTGGCGGCGGAGCGGCAGTAGCTGCTGCTCGCTGCTGCATTTCAAGCAATTGGAGCTGTAAAACTTCCTGGGCATTTGGCGCCGCAAAGAAGATACTATTGTGAGGACACATTTGAGTATTCTGTGCCGTCTGTGTTTCTGGAAGGGAGGTGAGTGCCGTGGCCAGGTTGCCATCCTGTAGCCGTGTGGGCACCTGTTCGATGACTGAAGCCTGTTTGAAAGGACATTCCTCGGCAGCTGTAAGTCCTGAATACTGACAAATGTTTGAGAAGTAATGTGCATCACAATATTCTGTTGGAACGGTTCCCTCCGCAAAATATTCTGTCTTGACACAGCCGTCGCATACGCCTGCAATGGGCAGGCGGCCCGATTTGGAACATATGGAGGCAGTGACGATGCCGTTTGCCATGGGGAAGGATTTGTATTCAAGGTTTTCATGAATCCTTGTCATGACTTTTTTCCACATTGTCTTTGACAGATTCTTTTCGGCAGAGGTCTTCATGCTGACGTTGTTGTCATATCCAGTCCAGGTAGTAGCCGTATAATAGGGGGTATAGCCTGAAAACCATACATCTTTATAATCAGAGGTTGTGCCAGTTTTGCCGGCGATCGCCATATTACCAAAGTTCACGGAGCCGCCAGTACCACTGGTGACTACATCAACCATAGCGTTGGTGAGCAGCCAGGCGGTAGACTCTTTGATGACCTGGGTTGATTCAGGCGCTGTGTTATCGATTAGGACATTGCCATCATGGTCTACGATCTTCGTGTAAAGTTTTGGTTTTATATAGGTTCCCTGATTGGCAATCGCCGCATAGGCAGCGTTGAGCTCCATGTTGGTGACGCCGTCTGTAATACCGCCAAGTGCCAGTGGTTGACCGATATCGGATACTACAGAGCCATCTTTTTCAACGCGCTTTTCGACCAGTGTCGAAAAGCCAAAGTGTTGCAGATAGTCAAAGCCAAGCTGGGGCGAAATCTGTGTGAGTGTCTTGACGGCGACAATGTTTGCCGACTGTGCGATGCCATACCGGAGACTCAAAAGCCCTCGGTAGTTGCTTCCCCACCAGTTTTTGACAGGGCGGCCGCCAGTGTAGTTAAAAGGAGCGTCGTTCTGCACGTCGGCGAGGGTCAGACCAGCGCTGTCAAGCGCAGGAGCGTAGGTCGATACTACCTTGAAGGTAGAGCCTGGCTGTCTGGTGGTGTTGGAAGCTCTGTTCAGAGTCCGGCTTGCTTCCTTGACACCGCGTCCGCCAATCATTGCTACAACATAGCCTGTTGACTGGTCCTCAACTGTGATGGAAACCTGTGGCTGCGGCGTCAGTGAGATGCGTTCGCCATCTACCTGATCGCCCTCGGACATCATTGCATCTTTGTATGCTTCGATGGCTGCATAGGCATCTTCCTTGGTATCATAGAGCAGGTTGAAGGAGGCATTCTGCTGTTTGTAGTATGCCTTGAACATCTCAGTACTGTGATTCTCTTTCTCACCGTTTGCTTTCTTGATTGTGAGTACGTAATTTAAATACCACTTGACTGTTTCAGGATAATTTGTCTCATCTGCATAGATTTCATCGCAGATTGCTTGAATCTCAGGGTCAAGGGTTGTGTAGATGCTCAGACCGCCGCTGAACAGGAGCCAGTGCGCCTGTGTCTCATTAAAGCCCTTAATCTCACTTAGATCAGCCAGCACCTGCTTTGTAACTTCGTCTACAAAGTATGTATAGACGGAATTATTGTCCACGATTTCTTCATTAACTGCCAGTATGCGACTGTACACGTCATCGGCCATCGCTTCATCATACTCAGCCTGTGAGATATATCCCTGGTTTTTCATTTTAGTTAAGACGATCTCACGTCTTTCCTCATTTTTTTCAGGATGGGATATAGGATTGAATTTTGATGGATTTGATGTGGTGGCAGCAATGACAGCACTTTCAGAGAGCGTAAGCTGATAAGGCTGTTTGTTAAAGTAGCGCAGTGCAGCAGCTTTTACGCCCAGCGTATTCTGACCAAGATTGATCGTACTCATATAAATTTCCAGTATTTGATCTTTGGACATTTTTTTCTCAAGCTCGATCGCAAGATATTGTTCTTGAATCTTACGCTTGATCTTCTGCATAGTTTCCTCATTCACCCAGTCGTCAAAAACATTGTTTTTGATAATTTGCTGTGTGATAGTGGATGCGCCCTGTGTGAGATCAAAATTCTGGATCGCTTCAAAAGCGGCGCGCAGGATTGCGCGGATATCGATGCCATTGTGGCTGTAAAAGCGCTCATCCTCAATCGCGACAAAGGCATTTGCAAGATGCTTAGGAATCCGATCCATCTTCTCATAACTACGATTGGAGTTAGCAGCCACGAGTTTTGTCAGTTCATTGCCTTTGGCGTCATAGACGACAGTGGCAAATCCCTGCGGAAGAACTGCTGCTGGATCGATATCGGGCGCCGAACTTAAGATTCCTTTGAATGCGCCTATGCCGAAACAGGCCCCGACGATCATGACAGACAGTGCACCGACCAGCACGAGCTTTAGTGCGGTGACAAAGAACAATTTTTTGAATTTTATGGTTTTTGAAGTCAGGGACTTTTGGACTTTCGAGATTCCTCTTTTCCCATAATTCATAAAATCACCTCCGAAAACAGTTGCTAAATACATTATGTAAAAATTCATACTACTCATTATAACAAATTACTATCGGTAAATAAAGGATTTTTTAACAGTCTTGACAGATATTTTAGATTTTATACAGTCTCTGTTTATGATATAATGAGAAAAAAACAATGGTTATGGATGGAGGTTGAAGATGGAAAAAGACAAAAATAATCAGGCGTATGAGGATTTTGTGCTCCTTACAAAAGGGGCGGAGGCAGAGCTGGTGGAGAAAAAATCACGCTTTATCGCGACAGTGCGTCCTGTGGAGAGTGAGGAGGAGGCAGCAGCCTTTATAGAGGAAATGAAAAAGAAGTACTATGATGCCAGACACAATTGTTCTGCGTTTGTGATCGGAAACAGGGCACAGATTACCAGAAGCAGCGATGATGGGGAGCCGAGCGGTACAGCGGGGCGCCCTATGCTGGAGGTGCTGCTCGGAAGCGGCATCCGAAATGCAGCGGCAGTGGTCACAAGGTATTTTGGCGGAACGCTCTTAGGGACAGGCGGATTGGTGCGGGCGTATTCGGGTGTATTGAAGGAGGCACTTGAACGGTGTGAGACCGCTAGACAGCATTTTGGTGTCAGGGTTAAAATCAAGGCAGATTACAATGCAGTAGGGAAGATTCAGTATATTCTTGCCAGCGGGAAAATAGAGATAGAGGACAGTGTTTATGCGGCGGACGTAGAGATGACGGTCATAGCACCGATAGAGGCGTATGACCGTCTGTGCAAGGAGATTGTGGAGGCGACAAGCGCGCGTGCGGAAATCGAGGAGATAGAAAGGGTGTATTATTTTGTGTAGAAGGATGCCCATATATCCTGTATGGAAATCATCCCGGTTCAGAAATGCGTGATACGCCCACAAAAACTTCGGAGATTTTGTACCATGTGGGGTAATCTACGATTCCGGTGGGGGGCAGGCCGAATGCGCGCTGGAATGTCCGCACTGCCTCGGCAGTCGCAGGTCCGAAGATACCATCCTCTGCGATGCGGGGAATGGCAGGATAATTCTGGGCGATGCGGTTTAACTGCTGCTGCATTTGCAGTACCTTCTGACCAGAGGAGCCGATTGTCAGGTCATAGCCAGGCCAGGAGGAAGGCACGCCGGAGATATAGGTGGTGGAGTTGATATACATGTCATTTCCGTAATAATAACGGATGATTTCTATTGGTGTGTATCCCTGATCGCCCAGATACTTGCTGCCCCACTGGGAGAGACCATAGCAGGTCACGCGGTTCCCATCGCAGTATGAGGTAAAAATCGGCTGACGCACACCCGGACGAGACAGATAGTTGGAGAAGATGCTGTCCACGATGCG
The DNA here is from genome assembly GCA_910586405.1 of uncultured Lachnospiraceae bacterium. Lineage (GTDB taxonomy): Bacteria > Bacillota > Clostridia > Lachnospirales > Lachnospiraceae > COE1. The sequence continues at coordinate 15,043 of CAJUII010000006.1, read as the reverse complement.
GCTGATATTTTCATAAATATTTCTGCCGTGAATCCACTTCTGGTCATAGGCGGTGGAGGAAGTGATGGTAAAGTTGTAGCCTTGATTTCGGTACCACTCTGTATACACTCGATTCAATGTAAAGGACATGATCGCCAGCGTATTGGCATAGATGGTATTCTCCGGCCATGTCGCATAGATTTCAGACGATACGACATTTTTGATGTAGTCTGTATACCGGACATAATAGTTGGGTGCGGAGGAGTCTTGAGGCAGGCCGTCATGCACGATGACATACTCTGGTATGACGACACGGCTCAGGACAATCTCGCCGCTCTCGTCCATCGGTTTGATCTCATCCTCAGGAATTTTCGGCGGATATTCGCCGTAGAGTGTGTGGTCGGGTATCACAATGTCCTCCTCAGTCTCTCCTGGCGGCTCTACTTCGAGCGGGTTCATGCTGACTGGCTGTACCGCCGTGACATCGGGAAGAATTTCTGTACCAGAGATATAGACTGGTTCATAGCCAGGCGCGGTGACAGAGATATTGTATTCCGAGTAGGGCTGTACATCACTGATCTGTGTACTGTAAGAAAGATTGGGTGCGGGGAGTGCAATCGTTTCCGTATTGCCGGATTCATTTGTGTTCAGGGTCTGCACAACAGTGTTGGGATCACCGGAGTAGGAGATGGTTATGGTGGCATTATTTATAGGGATAAAGCCCAGCGATGATGTGACGTTTAAGGTTAAATTTCCAGAGTAAGCCGGGGTTTCGGCTTTATTGATATCAGACATAAAAAGCCCCTGCATATGTTTTTTATAGTATATGCAGGGGGAGCAAATCGGTTACGATCAGTTTTTTTTCATTCCAGCCCGTTTCCTGAGGGTGGGGTCCAGAATTTTCTTGCGTATGCGCAGGCTGTCCGGCGTGACTTCGAGAAGTTCATCTGTGTCGATGAAATCGAGTGCCTGTTCAAGACTCAAAATTCTGGGCGGTGTGAGTCGAAGCGCCTCATCCGCACTTGAAGAACGTGTGTTCGTAAGCTGTTTTTTCTTGCACACATTCAGTTCAATATCTTCGCCTTTCCCGTTCTGGCCAACGACCATGCCAGAGTAGACTTTCTCCCCGGGACCAATAAATAATGTACCGCGTTCCTGTGCGTTGTATAAGCCGTAGGTGATCGCCTCGCCAGCCTCAAATGCGATCAGCGACCCCTGCTTGCGGTACTGAATATCGCCCTTGTAGGGACCATAACCGTTGAAGGTGGTGTTTAGAATGCCGTTTCCCTTGGTGTCGGTCATGAACTCGCCGCGATAACCGATCAGTCCGCGCGAGGGAATGGAGAACTCGAGACGGGCATAGCCGCCGCTTGCCTTTCCCATGTTTTGCAGCTCTCCTTTTCGCTGGCTGAGCTTCTCGATGACAGTACCCGAAAATTCCTCGGGAACATCTACATAGGCAAGCTCCATCGGCTCAAGCTTTTTACCATTTTCATCAGTTTTGTATAGAACCTCCGCTTTGCTGACTGCAAATTCAAAGCCTTCACGCCGCATATTTTCGATCAGTACTGACAGGTGCAGCTCGCCGCGCCCCGATACCTTGAACGAATCCGCGCTCTCTGTCTCCTCGACGCGCAGCGATACATCCGTGTTGAGTTCGCGGAAAAGTCTGTCGCGCAGATGGCGGCTGGTCACGTATTTTCCTTCCTGTCCGGCAAGCGGCGAGTCGTTCACGATAAACTGCATCGCAATGGTGGGCTCGCTAATCTTCTGGAAAGGAATAGGAACCACATGGTCAACAGCGCAGAGCGTATCGCCGATATGGATATCAGCGATGCCTGATATGGCGACGATGGAGCCGATGCCGGCTTGCTTTACTTCTATTTTATTAAGACCATCAAATTCATAGAGCTTGCTGACCTTTACTTTTTTTTGTTTGTCCGGTTCGTGATGATTGCAGATGATGACCTCCTGATTGACAGCGATTGTGCCGTTGTCCACCTTGCCGACGCCAATACGCCCTACATATTCATTGTAGTCAATCGTGCTGATCAGAACCTGTGTGCCAGTGTCGGGATCTCCTTCCGGCGCTGGAATGTAATCGAGGATTGTCTCGAATAAGGGGGTCATGTCAACACCGGCGCCATCTTCTTCCAGTGTCGCAATACCAGATTTGGCGGAGGCAAACACAAAGGGGCAGTCTAGCTGTGAATCGTCTGCATCCAGCTCCAGAAACAGTTCTAGTACTTCGTCTACGACTTCGGCTGCACGCGCCTCAGGTCGGTCGATCTTGTTGATACACACGATAACAGGCAGCTTGAGCTCCAGCGCTTTTCTGAGAACGAACTTTGTCTGGGGCATAGCGCCCTCGAATGCGTCAACGACAAGGATGACGCCGTTTACCATCTTGAGGACACGTTCGACCTCACCGCCGAAGTCTGCATGACCAGGGGTGTCAATGATATTGATTTTTGTATTTTTGTACATAACAGCTGTATTTTTGGATAATATAGTGATGCCGCGCTCCCGCTCAATGTCATTGGAATCCATGACACGCTCAGCGACCTCCTGGTTTTCGCGAAATACGCCACTTTGTTTTAGCAGTTCGTCTACCAGAGTGGTCTTGCCGTGGTCTACATGGGCAATGATCGCAACGTTTCTGACATCTTCTCTTTTCTGTATCATATAATTCCTCCATAATAGATAACATGAGTGCTCTTTCTCCTCAAAACTAAAATAGTATAGCACTTGTCCATATTTTTTGCAATGTTTAATAAAAATTTCCGACGAACATTTTCCAACACAGAGTATCACGACGCGCAGACTGTGAAAATTTCATAAACATTGTTGCAAAATGAGGGGTTCTGTGCGAAACTGTAAGGAATATTTCTACGGCAAGTCGCAAATTACGGCGTATTTGGATACAGATACCTGCTATATATGGTCGAAATATGTCGAAAAAAGTAGTTTTTTCAGATATTTTGCGATAAAAAATGCTTTATAATCTGTATAAAGTAGCATATGATTTAACTACAAGAACGAAGGGAGAATAAAATAATGCAAGAAACATTAAAGACAAAAAATGGGTATCATGAGCAGGTGATTGAAAACAATCAGGTGACAGTGATGGGCGAGATCGTAAGCGAGTTCTCATTCAGCCATGAAATATTTGGCGAGGGCTTTTATATGGTCGATATTCAGGTGGCAAGACTGTCTGAGTCCATGGACATCATACCAGTGATGATTTCAGAGCGTCTGCTCGACGTAAATGGGGACTATAGAGGGATGATGGTAGTGGTGAACGGTCAGTTCCGTTCCTACAACAGACATGAGGAGCACAAAAATAAACTGGTCCTCTCTGTATTTGCCAGGGAGATTGAATTTGTGGAGGAGATCAGTGAGAATATCAAAACGAATCAGATATTCCTTGACGGCTTTGTCTGCAAGGAACCTGTATATAGAAAGACTCCTCTTGGCCGCGAGATCGCGGATCTGCTTTTGGCAGTCAACCGTCCATACGGCAAGTCTGATTATATTCCCTGTATCTGCTGGGGAAGGAATGCCCGGTACGCTTCCAATTTCGAAGTGGGAGAGCGCTGTCTGGTGTGGGGGCGCATCCAGTCAAGGGAGTACATGAAAAAGTTGTCGGATGAGGAACTTGAGAAGCGGATTGCCTATGAGGTCTCTGTCAGCAAGCTGGAACTTCCAGAGGAGGATGAGGAGGCATAGGCCAAACATAAAAGGAACTTGCAAAATCCTATTTGTTATGCTATCATGTTCGAAGTAATGAATGTTCATATCTGGAAAGGACATAAGGTATAGAGCAATGGAAAAAGGTTTAATACAGGTATACAGTGGGGAAGGTCACGGTAAATCTGCCGCTGCCCTTGGCAGAGCGATACAGGTCGCAAGCACAGGCAGAGATGTGGTGATCATCAATTTCCTCAAAGGATATCAGAGTGAGGCATTTCTGAAACGGATGGAGCCGGAGATCAAAATTTTCCGATTTGAGAAGAGCGAGGAGGAGTTTGCACAGCTTTCTGAGAAGCATAAACAGGAGGAGATCCATAATATCAAAAATGGTCTGAACTTTGCCAAGAAGGTTCTCACGACGGGTGAATGCGGCCTTTTGATTTTGGATGAGGTGCTTGGATTGATCGATAATGGTATTATAACGATCGAGGATTTAAGACACATTCTGGAAGCGAGGAGCGAAGATGTGGACATCATTCTGACAGGGATACAGCTCAATGAAGAGGTCTGTGAGCTGGCAGATGAGATTTTTAGAATTGAGGCAGTGTGAACAGAGGAGCTTTGCGGCTCCTTTGTTTTATACACAAACGGCCAAAGGAAATATATCAGGTTGACAGCGAATGACGAAGGATATATAATAATAAAATAAGAGAAAATTAGGTAGAGGTTGCGTTCTTTATCAGTACCTTTTATGAGGTGTCAGGCACTGTTAAGGAGAAGGAAAAGGAAAGGACGCCGAAAGCGGTGAGCCGCCTGAGGGTTTGCTGCTTGGGCATACGGTTAAGAGCTGTATGACTGTCATCAATCGATGGAGAGCTATCATTTTGAACCATGCGGATACAGGCATGGAGGTGTAAGCATATGATGCCGACTGTCTATTGAGTAGATAATCGGTTTTTTTATGTACATGGTCGTCCAAAAGTAGTATGGTTATTATGAAATTTAAAGTTTTAAGGAGGATTATATTATGTCTATATTCAAAGGAGCAGGTGTTGCCATCGTCACACCGATGAAACCAGACGGAGAAGTGAATTACGAGGCATTTGCAAAGCTGATTGAGTTTCAGATCTCAAACAATACGGATGCGATCATCGTCTGCGGTACGACGGGTGAGGCGTCAACACTGACACACGAGGAGCATATTGAGTGTATTCGTTTCTGTGTGCAGCAGGTGGCAAAGAGAGTGCCGGTGATCGCCGGAACAGGCTCAAACTGCACCCAGACAGCAATCTATCTCTCGAAGGAAGCGCAGAAGGTTGGCGCGGATGGGCTGTTGGTGGTCACACCGTACTACAATAAGGCGACACAGAAGGGCTTAAAGGAGCATTTTAAACTGATTGCGCAGGCGGTTGAGATTCCCATCATTCTATACAATATTCCGGGTAGAACCGGCGGCGTGAATCTGCTGCCAGAGACGATCGTATCCCTGTGCGAGGAGGAGAGAAACATCGTGGGTGTCAAGGACGCGACAGATAACTTTATCCAGTATGCAAAGCTTATGGCGCTCGCAAAGGGAAAGGTAGATGTCTACTCTGGCAATGACAATCAAATTGTGCCGTTTCTGTCGCTGGGCGCAAAGGGCGTGATCTCTGTGCTGTCCAATATCGCACCGCAGCAGACACATGATATCTGTGCGAAATATTTTGAGGGCAATGTGGAGGAGAGTGCCAGATTACAGCTTGAGGCGATTGAACTGATCAGCGCTCTGTTCAGCGAGGTGAATCCGATCCCTGTCAAAAAGGCGATGAATCTGATGGGACTTGAGGCAGGAACACTCAGAAGACCGCTGACAGAGATGGAGGCTGCAACGGCTGCAAAGCTGGAGCAGGCGATGAAAAACTATGGCATTCTCTGATATAGTAGGACACATGATGACACGCGTATGAGATAAGAGAGGAAAGAACGAAAATGACAAAGGTGATAATGCATGGCTGCAACGGTAAAATGGGGCAGATGATCACAGGAATCATCGCTTCAGACCCGGAGATTGAGATTGTCGCTGGGGTGGATGCATCCGATCATATCAAGAATGCATATCCTGTGTTTCACAGTATTGCGGCGTGTGATATTGCAGCGGATGTGGTGATAGACTTCTGTGTATCACAGGCGGTTGATGGGCTGCTGGACTATTGTGTGGAGCGACAGATTCCTTGCGTGCTCTGTACGACGGGGCTCTCTGAGGCGCAGCTAGCGCATGTCGAGGAAGCTTCGAAAAAGGTGGCAGTGCTCAAATCGGCAAACATGTCCCTCGGCATCAATATGCTGCTCAAGCTGCTCAAAGAGGCGGCAGAGGTCTTGGTTCCGGCAGGATTTGATATTGAGATTGTAGAAAAACATCATAATCTCAAGGTAGATGCGCCAAGCGGGACAGCACTTGCACTCGCGGACAGCATCAACGAGGAATTTGACAACTCGTATGAGTATGTCTATGACAGAAGCCAGGTGCGGGCAAAGCGCACGGACAAGGAAATTGGCATTAGCGCGGTGAGGGGCGGAACGATCGTGGGCGACCATGATGTGATCTTTGCAGGTGAGGATGAAGTGATCACGTTTTCTCACAGAGCATACTCAAAGGCGCTGTTTGGAAAGGGTGCAGTACAGGCTGCGAAGTATCTCAAGGGGAAACCTGCGGGCAGATATGACATGAAGGATGTTATCGGATAGTTTTATGGAGTAACACGGAGGGTTCGATGGAATTTCGACCATGTATAGATATACACAACGGGCAGGTCAAACAGATTGTGGGCGGTTCGCTTGTGGATAAAAACGACGAGGCGCAGGAGAACTTTGTAGCGGTTAAGGGGGCAGCGTATTATGCTGAACTATATCGGAAAAAGGGACTCAGGGGAGGACATATCATTCTGCTCAATCCTGAGTCCAGCCCTTACTATGAGCGTACCAAAGAACAGGCGCTGCGCGCGCTTGCCGCGGACCCTGGAGGTCTCCAAGTTGGCGGGGGCATCCATATAGAGAATGCTGCCTGTTTTCTGGAGGCGGGGGCATCTCACGTGATCGTGACCTCCTATGTGTTTTATGACGGACATATCCATATGGATCGCTTAGAGAAGCTCTCTCAGACAGTTGGCAAAGAGCATTTGGTGCTGGATCTGAGCTGTAGAAAGCGGGCGGATGGATATTATATTGTGACAGACCGCTGGCAGAAGTTTACGCAGGAGAAGGTTGACGAGCGGATACTTGAACTGCTTGCCGGCTATTGTGATGAATTTCTAATTCATGCGGTTGACGTGGAGGGGAAAAGCCAGGGGATTGAGGAGGAGCTGGTCAGACAGCTCGGCGTGTGGGGCAGCAGACCTGGTGGGATTCCCATCACATACGCCGGCGGCGTGCACAGCTATGAGGATATCGAACTGCTCAGAGCGCTGGGCGGGGACAGGATTCATGTGACGATCGGGAGCGCGCTGGACATTTTTGGCGGCGGGCTTGTGCTGGATGAAGTACTCAGAAGATGTGCAAAAAGATACTAAAAAAGCTTCGTATGATAATTTACGAAGCTTTTTTAGTACATTTGAATCCCGTAACACAATCGCTGATTTTATATCATCTATAAGCAATCTTATACTCTGGTCACGTTCACTGCCTGTGGTCCTTTTTCGCCATTGACAACCTCAAACTCTACATTGGCACCCTCATCAAGTGACTTGAAACCGTCCATCAAAAGACCTGAGTAATGTACAAATACATCATTGCCAGCCTCGTCAGAGATAAAGCCATAACCTTTTTGATTGTTAAACCATTTTACTGTACCTTTGTTCATTATAGATACCTCCAAAAAATATTCAGTGCGGCGGGTGATGTTTCCACACCGCAACATTAATAGAATAGCATAGCATATTTCAAAAGTAAATACATTATGTTGTCTTTTTATTTTTTGTTTATTCTTTATTTTAGCAATTTTTTATGTTAAAATATTGTCACGGGGGAGGTAATATCAAGATGAAAAAGGAGAAAGTTCGCTATCATGTACTGTTTGTTCCAGACAAAGATAAAGAGGCGGTCAGATTTTCCGTCAGTCTGGGGGTACTGGTAACATTTTTCATGGCAGTTGTCTTTGTCACAATCGCGGCGCTGGCGTACTGTTTTATTCTGACAGGGGAGCTTGATCAATCCAATGCAGCAGCGCTGCACTTAATGGCACAGGTGGACGAGCTCGCTGAGCAGAATGCGGCAATGCTGGTAGAAAATGAGGAGTTGCAGGAAAAGGTTGAGATCCTGAGTGATACGGTCAACGGTAAAGTGCAGAAGGAGCAGGAGAGGGAGGCAGAGATTGCAAAATCATATGTTCCTACTGGTTTTCCGATGAAGGGCACTGCGTCCTACAGTGAGAGCGAGACGGAGTTCGACGGCAATCCGATCGCGGTATTCCACGCCTCACAGGGAACAAGCGCGATTGCAACGGCAAATGGCGCGGTGGCATCGATTGCTGGGGATGATGTGGCAGGATATATTGTGATGGTCGATCATGGCAATGGATACTACTCAGTGTATCGAAATGACACGAAACCGAAGGTGAAGGAAGGCGACGCTGTCACAAATATGACAGTGATCTATGAGATGGAGGCGGGGCATGAGACGCTGGGATATCAGATTATAGAGAATGATCAGTTTATTGACCCACTGAGCTTGATGGAGACATATGGCTGAAAAGAACGCCCGGACACAGAAGTGCAGTCCGGGTACTTTTTTCTACTTGATGTCGTTTTGTTTGGCGGCAAGCCGTTCAAAGATCAGTTCATAGCCATCGCTTCCATAATTTAGGGAGCGGTTGACACGGCTGATTGTTGCAGTTGAGGCACCTGTCTTTTCTGCGATTTCCAGATATGTTTTATGATCACGAAGCATGGTGGCTACTTCAAAACGCTGAGAGAGGGAGAGCAGTTCATTGATGGTGCACAAATCTTCCAGAAAGTTATAGCTCTCTTCTTTTGTTTTGAGACACAGCAGTGCGTCAATCAGATGGTCTACAGAATCAGTTTTAATCTTTTTGTTCATGGTCCTTCCTCCCAAATTAAAACTTAAGAACTTCATTACTGTAAAGTTTTACAGTTTTAAATATTTTAACATATTTATAGAGGACTGTAAAGAAAAATAGTCAATAGTCTTGATAAGTAGTATTGGATACTATATAATAAGAAAAAATGTACAACTTATAGAATGAAAGGTATGGTAGTGCATATGCATATAGATACAAAAAATTTGTTAAATAGTATTATGGAAAGTTTTGACAGAATCAGCTACGTGAAGGCTTCTGATATTCCAAACATAGACCTTTATATGGACCAGGTAACGACGTTTATGGACAAAAATTTTCGCAAGACAACAAGATATCCCGGCGATGACAAGGTGATGACCAAGACAATGATCAACAATTATGCGAAGAATGATCTTTTGCCGCCGCCGGTCAGAAAGAAATATTCAAGAGAACATATCCTGATCTTAATTTTTATCTACTATTATAAAGGGTTTTTATCGATCAGTGATATCCAGACATTGCTTGGACCCATTACGGACAAGTTTTTTCACAAGGGTGAGGAATTTGACATACAGTCTGTCTATGAGGAGGTCTTTCAGATTGGATACGGTCAGATTGAAGCACTCAAGCAGCAGGTTATGGCAGAATATGACCGTGCGATGGGAACCTTTGAGGACGCGCCGGAGGAGAACAGGGAATTTTTGAAGCTGTTCTCATTCATCTGCTTTCTAAGCTTTGATGTATATATGAAAAAGCAGCTGATCGAGAAGCTGATTGACGAGATCAAGGTGGATGGGTTCAGGACAGGCCAGAAGGATGAGACGAAAAAGTAAATGAAAATACACATAATTTGTTGAAATTGTCTGACAATAGTTTTATAATAGGATTGTAATGAAAGAAGGGGGTGATTTATCTATGGGTATATCAGCAATTGCAGGATTTTCGGGGCTCGACGGATACAGGATTTCTTCGATTCATGGCAATCCCTACAGCATGAGTGCAGTACAGAGAATTGGGCAGAACAGTGGCAGATCAGGCAGACCGCTCGTCCTTGCTTCTGAGGAGAAGAAAGAAGATCTATATGTAAAGGATTACGGGGAGCTTGATGCACCTAAGGGGGCAGTGAGCAATGATTTTGCCGAGATGCTTGAGATGCAGGAAAGTATGTTTTCACAAGAGGACGAGGGCAGTGAATTGAATTATGCGTCCTATGTGAATGATACCATCGGCATGATGGGAATGCAGAACCGCTTAAGAGATCAGCTCAATGGAGCGGGATTCGTACCATTTTCATAAGAATTTCTTAAAAAACACTCGTTAGGGTGTTTTTTTATTGAAATTTGTCGGAAAATAGTGTAATATGGACTTCGTTATCTGGAAAAATCTGTGTAACTGTTGGTCAGAGGAGGGAATCAAAGTTGAGAAGGAATTTGAAGGCTTTTTGTGTGGGGAGATTTGCAGCTTTTTGTCTGTCTTTCTGTATGTGTCTTGGTCTGATGATGGAGGGCAGCATACTGACAGCCTGTGCAAAGGAAACCAAACCAGAGTATAAGATTATGGTCAATCGTGCGGCAAACTGCGTGACTGTATACGAGAAGGATGCGAATGGGGAATTTAGCATTCCTGTCAAGGCGTTTGTGAGCTCATGCGGCAGGGAAGGTCATGAGACGCCGCTTGGGACGTTTAAGACCAGTGACTACTATCAATGGCGGTTGATGGTTGACGGATCGTATGGGCATTATGCGGTACGTTTTAATAAAGGAATTATGTTTCACTCGATTCCGTATTACACCAGAAATGCTGGGAATATGGAGTGGGAACAGTTTAACCTGCTCGGGGAAGATGCATCTCTTGGCTGTGTGCGTCTGACCTGTGCGGATGCCAAGTGGATCTATGACAATTGCAAGAAGGGGACAGAGGTGGTCGTGTACGATGATATCGAGAATCCAGGACCGCTTGGAAAGCCTACAGAGATGAAACTCACAGCGGAGAATCCTATGAGGAAGTGGGACCCAACGGATACCGATCCTAAGAATCCGTGGAATCAGATTCGTCCGACATTGTATTTGACTGGCGGCATCGTGGACGAGGTGCTGCGTTTGCCAGTGGGTGCATCTCAATATGATATTTATAAGGCGATTGGACTGATGAATGCCACGGGAGATGTCTGTAAGTTTGGGGAGTACACGCTTGATATTTCCGGCAGGTATGACCTAAACCAGCAGGGGGTCTACAATGTATCGGTGCGCGGTGTGAGCTTGTTTGGCGTTAGAACAGAGAAAAATATGATGCTGTGCGTGGGATAATAAATAACATTTGAAATCATATTGTAGTAATCAAAGAGACTGTCAGAAATTTTTCCGACAGTCTTTTTGATTACTGTATAGCGTTATTTTGCCTTCTCTGCAAAGGTGCAGGTTACGAGATCACTGTAGGATACATAATTTTCGAGTTCTCCGGCTTCCATCAGAATATTCTGCAAAAGTGTGAAGCTTTCTTCTGTGAAGATCAAATCCTCTTTCCAGGTGTCCTGTGTCTGGTAGCGGGTCACGATGGTGGTGATTGTATCGAGCTCTGTCTCAGGGAACTGAGGCTTGATAACGTTTGCTATTTCATCTGCTGAATGGTTTGCCACATAGTCCATGCCTTTTTGAAGCGCCTTGGTGAACGAGAGCAGGACATCGGGATTTTCGTCAATAAAACTCTTTCTTGCGCTGAAGGCGGTGTAGGGCACATAGCCTGAATCAACGCCGAGAGAGGCAACTATGTAGCCCTTCTGTTGGGTTTCAAGAGAGGTTGCATGCGGCTCAAACTCAACGGTGAAATCTGCGTAACCAGCGTCGCCTTCTTTGGCGCCTGCGAAAGCTGCTGCGGTGGAGCCAAAATCGATGCTGGTATCGATGGTCAGGTCTGTGTCGGGATTGATCTGGTTCATTTTGAGAATATACTCAAAGACCATCTGTGGCATACCACCCTTGCGCCCCCCTAGAACATAGGTACCTTTTAGATTCTCCCAGCTAAAATCATCGATCGGGGTGCGGCTCACAAGAAAATTGCCTGCGCGCTGTGTCAACTGGGCAAAGTTCACGGCGTAATCCTGTGCGCCCTGCAAGTACGTGTATATCGATGCCTCGCTGCCCATAAAGCCAATATCCGCCTCGCCGGTGAGCAGTGCTGTCATAGTCTTGTCTGCGCCATATCCGGTGACAAGCTCAAGATCAATGCCCTCCGCTGCAAAATAGCCTTCCTCAATCGCAACATACATAGGCGCATAAAAAATAGAGTGTGCAACTTCATTGAGTATTACCTTTTTTGTCTGTCCGCCGGACTCGGACTTCGCTCCGCATCCACTGACGAGGATGGAACTAAGCAGGACGAACGTCAAAAGTATAGAGAGTGGTTTCAACTTTTTCATACGAATCCTCTATAGGGTGTTTTGATTATCATATGCGTGAAAGCAGATCGGGGTGATTCAAGAAAAGAATTGCAACGACAGGGTTTCAATGGTATAATTTCTGTGTTATTTATATTGGTTTAGCGGGAAAGGATTTCGAAGATGGGACTTTATGATACATTGAACGAACAGCAGAGAGAAGGCGTATTTACGACAGAGGGACCTGTGCTGATTCTTGCGGGAGCAGGAAGCGGTAAGACAAGCGTCCTTACGAAGCGCATCGCGTATCTGATCGAAAGTGTGGGGGTGAACCCGTGGAACATACTGGCGATCACATTTACAAATAAAGCAGCAGGTGAGATGCGTGACAGGGTAAATAATATCGTGGGCTATGGCGCGGAGAGTATCTGGGTGTCCACTTTTCACTCAACCTGTGTGCGGATACTTCGGCGTCACATTGACAGACTGGGATATGACAACAGTTTTACGATCTATGACACAGACGATGCCAAGAGTGTCATGAAGGATGTGTGCAAAAAACTTGAGATTGACACAAAAATGCTCAAGGAAAAGACAATACTGAGCGCAATCTCCTCGGCAAAGGACAATCTGATCACGCCGACAGCATATGAGATGTCCGCCACAGGCGATTATCTGAAAAAGAAGATATCGGCAGCCTATGCAGAGTATCAACTCACATTGAAAAAAAATAACGCCCTTGATTTTGATGATTTGATCGTACAGACGGTGGAACTTTTTAAGAACTGCCCGGAAGTGCTTGAGAACTATCAAAATCGTTTTCAGTATATCATGGTGGATGAATACCAGGATACAAATACAGCGCAGTTTGAGTTGATAAGGCTTTTGGCCAAGCGCGACAGAAATCTCTGTGTCGTGGGAGATGATGACCAGTCAATCTATAAGTTCCGAGGAGCAAATATCAGAAATATTCTTGATTTTGAGGAGGTTTATCCAGATGCAACTGTGATTAAGCTGGAACAGAATTATCGTTCAACACAGACAATTCTGGATTCTGCGAACGCAGTGATTGGCAATAATACCCAAAGAAAATCGAAAGCGCTCTGGACGAACAAGGGAGCGGGGAACCGCGTTCATTTCAGGGCATTTGACAACGCCTACGAGGAAGCAGAATACATAGCAGGTGATATCAAACGTAAGAAGCGGGAGCTTGTGAGTGACTACAGGGAGTGTGCGGTGCTTTATCGGACAAATGCGCAGTCGCGTCTGCTTGAGGAGAGCTTTATTGCATTGAATATACCCTATAATGTGGTGGGGGGAGTAAACTTCTATGCGCGCAAGGAAATCAAGGATATTCTGGCATATTTAAAGACGATCGACAACGGCAAGGATGATTTGGCGGTGAAACGCATTATCAATGTGCCAAAGCGCGGCATCGGTGCGGCGAGCATCACGAAGGTTCAGGATTATGCGGACCATATGGGACTGAGTTTCTATGAAGCGTTGCAACAGGTGGACGAGATCTCCGCGCTGGGAAAAAGTAAGTCCACAGATAAGCTGCGCGATTTTGCGACGATGATTCGCATGTTTCGGACGAAGATGCAGACCAGTTCTCTTGAAGATTTGATAACGGATGTGATAGAAACGACAAGATATGTAAAGGAGCTTGAGGAATCTGATGATGAGGATGCCCAGGACAGGATTGAAAATATCGATGAGCTGATTACCAAACTGGTGAGCTTTGAGATGGAACGGGAGGAGTTAGGCGAGGAGGCTACGCTTTCTGCTTTTCTCGAAGAGGTGGCGCTGGTGGCTGATATCGATACAGTAAATAAGGATGACAATCGCGTGTTATTGATGACGCTGCACAGTGCAAAGGGGCTTGAGTTTGCCAATGTATATCTGTCGGGGCTTGAGGATGGCATTTTTCCAAGCTATATGACGATCAGTTCCGAGAACCCAGAGGAGATCGAGGAGGAGCGGCGGCTTGCCTATGTGGGCATCACGCGTGCGAAGGAGGATTTGACCATCACTTATGCAAAAGCGCGCATGATCCGGGGGGAGACGCAATACAATGCAGTCAGCCGCTTTGTGAGAGAAATACCGGACAAGCTGCTCGACAGCAAGCTCCCCGGCGTGAGCCGTTGGGATGAGGTAGCATATGAGAGGGACTCCTATGAACGGAATCTATTTAAGGCAAAGCCTTTTCAGACAGGCGGAGGAGGCTTCAATAAGAACGTCGGACGGGAAGCGCTGAGTGACACTGTGTTTGATAAGCCACGCAATAACTGGGAGGCAGCGGAGCAGGTGTTGGCACCCGCGCGGTCGGCACTGGGGAGATCAACAGGACAGTCATCTGCGGCGAGATCAACATCGCAGACAGTGTCATCAGGGAAAACAGCGGGGCAGTCATCGCAGGCGGCACCATTTGGAAGATCGACAGGAGGACAGGCAAACACAGCGAGAGGGATATCGCAGGCGGCATCTTTGGGAGGAGCGACAGGAGGACAGGCCACTGTAGGAAGAATGCCGTCTCAATCGGGTGTTCAAAAGGATTTGTCGCAGATATTGTCCTCGCGGCCAAAAGCGGTTAAAAAGAAGAAAGAGACGCCCGCGGCAAACAAGCCGTACATTGCAAAATCGCTGGATGGACTCACCAAGGGTGCACCATCGATCGCCGCGGATGGTCTGGGATATGGGACGGGAGACCGTGTGCGTCATATTAAATACGGAGACGGTACTGTTCTGAATATCGTTCAGGATATTAGAGACTATAAAGTTACGGTGGATTTTGATGCATATGGCAATAAAATTATGTATGCTGCCTTTGCAAAACTCAGGAAAATATAGTACATAGCCTGGTGTTTGAAGAATTTTGGAAAATTTGTGAAAAAATTCCAGATAAAAAGGTAGTAAAATTGTCAGATAAGTGATATTATATATATATT
>CAJUII010000005.1:16235-70663 GCA_910586405.1 uncultured Lachnospiraceae bacterium | reverse complement strand
AAGACGCATTTCCCCGGACACCAAGCCCTTGTATGCACCCACCCGGACGGGCATCAGGGACAAAAGAATGTTTTAGATATGTATTGTAATAATGATGTTAATAAATCAATGTGAGTGAAATGTCAGATATATATATCAACAAATACTCAAAGATGCCCGTAACAGTAAAGGAAGTGGTTTGGGTCTTGCAATTAAGCAGAAAATTGCAGCCCCATGGAGTTTCGGAAGAACAGAGTTAGGACGGGAAAGTGAGCGTTTGAAGGGATCAGAGGAGCGTCAGGGCTGAAGAAAACGAGAGCAGAGATTCGAGAGAGTCCCTGTTTTTTGTGTGTACAAAATCAAAATGGTATACAAATTGGAAAACTGTTTCATTGTTACTGCTGCGGTATAGTACCATGGCGGAACATTCAGTATTGGCATCAATTTTCCAGAAATAGCAAGATGAACGCATAAGCAGCAGACAGTACAGCAGCAAATTTGTTTTAAAAACAGTTTGCTGCTTTTTGATTGCAATGGAAAAGAATAACAATCTTTTTTATAATGGATTGTCTTTATAGTGTAGAGAAAGAAATTACACTATAAACGAAATAGAATGGAGGAACGAACACTATGAATGTATATGGATATGTGCGTGTGTCCAGTATGGACCAGAACGAAGACAGGCAGATGACCGCCCTGCGTGATGCGACGGTACCTGAAAACAACATTTTTATGGATAAGCAGTCCGGCAAGGATTTTGAGCGTCCCGGCTACAAAAAACTGAGGAAGAGTCTGAGAGAAGGAGATCTTCTATATATATTAAGTATCGACCGTCTGGGGCGCAATTATGAGGAAATTCAGAAACAGTGGCGTATTCTTACAAAAGAGATCGGCATCGATATCTGCGTGCTGGACATGCCGCTGCTGGATACCAGAAACGGTAAAGATTTAATGGGGACCTTTATTGCAGATCTGGTGCTGCAAATTTTATCTTTTGTGGCGCAGAGTGAGCGTGAAAACATAAGGAGACGGCAGAGCGAAGGGATTGCAGCCGCAAAAGCGAAGGGAGTGCGTTTCGGAAGACCCGAAAAGGAGGTTCCAGACGACTTTTGCAGGATTGTCAGAATGTGGGAACAAAAAAAGCAGCCGCTGGAAGAGACGCTGAAACAGTGCAATATGAGCAAAACTACCTTTTACCGCAGACTGAGGAAATACAGGTTGGTTCAGAAATAAAAAAGCAGTTCCGAAAAGTGTACTTTTTGAAACTACTAATAACAAAAAGATTATACATAAAAAAGAGACAGCTTGCAAGTACTTTTTGCAGATTTCCGAGTTTTTCCAACATAAACTCTAAATTTTTTGTCGTTTTTTCGTCAATATAGCTCTCAGCAGGTTATGATTCAGCCCAATCAGGAGATTACCAAAAAGTACACTTTTTGACAATCTCTGGGATAGGGGACGGAGGCGGAGTCTGTGTCTGCGGAAAACATAAAAACAGAAACAGCACCGCAGGGCGGCGAGAAAATATGCAAGGCTGTACATCAGTACAGCAAAGGAAAGATCAGTAGAGAAAACATGGATGTGCTCATGGAGATAGGACACGGGTGCATGGTGGCAAAAAACTATATCTACCAAAGATATGGTGGAATCAAAAGCCTTGTAAAAGTGTATTCCGGCTATGAAGTCGATTCTGAAGTCAGATCAGCCGGGTTCAGGGAAAAAATAGGTCTGCCCAGTGTATACTTTTCCGCATCCGTGAGCAGGGCGTTAGCTGATATCAAGATTATGTGGGCACAAGTCAAAAACGGAATAAACGATGCTGTCAGCAGAAATGAAAGGTTTTCATCGGAGGACAGGCATTATATTCGCTTCGTGCTCAAAACGGACGTCTGCTATTGGAATATACTGAACAGAAAATCGGCGCCGCTGCCTGAAAAGATACAGCCCGCATATGAAAAAGTGATTGCGGAGCTTGGTGGTGAGAGTGAGCAGCGCGTTAAGAACCTCAACAGATATATTTGCAGGCAGACGAGGAAGAAACTGCACAGGCAGCACACGGACAACGGACTGCGATTTACCATTAAAAAGCAGGGATACAGGTACGGCGAACTGGACGGGAAGCACGGCATATTTCTTGCGACAAAAATAAACCGTCAGAGAATATTTATACCGCTGACTGACACGAATGTCTATGACAGAATGCTCGACATCAGCTTAAATCCGCAGAAAAAAAGTATTGAGATCATTATACCAATTTTTGTAAATACCAGGCAGCATGAAGATTATGCAGGTGAACTCGGCATCTCACTCGGACTGTGGGATATGATTACGACAAGCACGGGAAATGTATATGGGAGCAGCTTTGGAAAAATGCAGCAGGAAATATCACGGTTTATATTAGAAAAAAATTACCGGAAAGAGACAGAAAACGCATCAGACACGCAGAAATACCAGGCGCGTAAGGAAAAAATGGACGCGGCGCTTAGAAACTACGTGAACATGGAAATCAACAGGATGCTTGAACAGGAAAAACCAAAGACAGTCTATATGGCGAAGCTTCCGCGCAATTCGGGCATGCATACTGCCGGACAGCGTGATGTCCGGCAGCTTACAAAGGGAACAGGCGACACCCATCTGCTCAGGATGTGGAAGAAAGGCTACGTGACAGAAAGACTACAGTGGAAATGCCAGAAAAACGGCATCAAAATCGTAGAAGTAATTGGCAGGCAGATAGGCAGGGAATGTAGTGCATGTGGGCAGACTGGATATACACACGGCGAAAAGTTTAAGTGTCCTATCTGCGGATTCGAGGAAAATAAAAAGGTAAATGGTGCGAGGAATGCCCTCAACAGGGGGAAAAATGGAAAACATATAAATAAAAAATGGTCAAGCGATAGGTCTGGAAGATGAACCGGCTGGGAAGCATGGTTTTACCCCGGCTCCGCGCCAGCGTAAATGCTGGCTTTGCGAAGCGGAGACATTGGGGACTGTGGCGGGCGATATCTTGATATAAAAGACAAAACGGCGTTGGGGATATACAAAAACAGGTACGCCAGTGTCATGTGAACTTGGTTCCGCGGCTTTATGGAAACTGAGAATGGCATGGCACAAAGCCGTTCCAAACGGGGCGGCACCGTCAAGACAGACGGCTGTGATTCCTTATGTATCCATAGAAGAAAAGAGTTCGCGCGGCGCACTTTTTTCTGTATGCTACAGTGCGCATGGCGGCTGAATGCCTTGCGCAGATACTGTGGCAGATGGTAGTTAAAAGCGTTTAGACAACTTTAGAAAGACTGTTTTGTAAGTGAGACGCTACAGGTGTAGCAAATATTTACGTAATAGCCAAGAGAAATGACAGGGATGGGATATGAGAAAAGCGCAGAAGCAACAGATAGAAGAAACAATCAGGCAGATGGAAGAAGCCCATGATGAGATGAAAAGATGCATAGAAAAGAGGATTACCGCACAGGCGAAGGAGCTTCTGGCAGACTGTCAGAACGCCGCGGTTGCCATAGGCACCCTGATTGAGAATACGGAAGGGCAAGAACACTTCGCAGTAGCAATATTAGAGGAATACTGCGAACAGGTTTACCAGATACATGAATATTTATCGTCAGAAAGCAATATAAACGCTAATAAAATATACAAATCCCTGCGGCAGAAGCTTATTAAGGTGTCGAACAGCATAAAAAACGATATAAAGATTAGGACGGAAGCGGTATTTCTGCCATACAAGGCAAGTATGTGGGATTCCTTAGAAAGTGTCTGGAAGGCGGCGGATGCGGACCCGGATTGTGACGCGTATGTGATTCCTATTCCCTATTTTGATAAAAATCCTGACGGAAGTTTTAAAGAGGAGCATTATGAGGGAGATCAGTACCCAGATTATGTGCCGGTAACACGCTATGATGCATTTGATTTCGGAAAACATATGCCGGATGTCATTTATATTCACAATGGTTACGATGACTGGAACCTGGTAACAAGCGTACATCCGAATTTCTACTCAAAAAACCTTAAGAAATATACGCAAGAACTGGTTTATATCCCGTATTTCGTGCTGGGTGAGATCGATCCTGATAACCAACAGGCAGTGGAAGGCATGAAGCACTTCTGCTTTATGCCAGGAATTATCAATGCGGATAAAGTGGTTGTGCAGTCGGAGAATATGCGGCAGATCTATATCAATGAGTATATTAAAGCGGCGACTAAAATAGGGCTTGGCGAAGAACATATAAACAGGAAGTTTTTGGAAAAAAAGTTTCTGGGAACAGGATCGCCGAAGTTTGACAAAGTACTAAATACGAAAAAGGAAGATTTAAAAATACCGAAGGAGTGGCTGAAAATTATTGAAAAGCCGGACGGAACATGGAAGAAGATTATTTTTTACAATACCAGTATAGGTGCGCTTTTACTGCACAGTGACAAGATGCTTAAAAAGATGGAGACGGTGTTTGAAACCTTTAAGGAAAATAAAGATGAGATAGCACTTTTGTGGAGACCACACCCGCTCATTCAGGCGACAATTGAGAGCATGAGACCACAGCTTTGGGTGGGGTATCAGGAGATAAAGGATAGATATATAGAAGAAGGCTGGGGGATTTATGATGATACCAGTGATGTAGACAGGGCGGTGGCGTTGAGTGATGCGTATTATGGGGATGGAAGTTCTGTAATACAATTATGTAGGATGGCAGGGATGCCGGTGATGGTGCAGAATGTGGAAATAATTTTGCAGTGAAAAAAATAAAACGGCTGTATGAGAGTGAGTAGAAGTATATGAAAAAAATTATGTTTTTATATCATGTGAAAGAGCGCGAATATGAAATTATTGAGAGAATCAGATTGCAAATTTTAAGCTGCTCGGACGATGTGGAAATAAAAATAGAGGAATTTTATGCCAGTATAAAGGTTGTCGTAGAATTTCAACCAGATGTCATCGTGTCTATTCCACCGAGAGACTGCTACTCTTCCAATTATCTGACAATGATGAAACTGCTGACGAAAGCGGTAATTATCAGTATGACAACCGAGGGCAATCATGGATTTGACGACAGCGTTGTGCAAGACTTAATCGGATATAATACCTATTCGCCAAGACTGGTGGACTATTATATTATGTGGGGACCGAAAACGGGTAAGGTTTTAGGAAAAAAGCTGCTTGAAATGAATAAGGTTTCAGACAGGAAACGCATTAAGATTGCCGGTTATGCCTTTTATGAAGTGGAAGGAATAAAGGCACTTTATGAAAGACATCCCGAGTATGATAAGATTTTAGGCTGGATGAGAAACTATGAACGGAAGGTCTTGGTACTTACCGGCTTCTCACCAGCAGACTGGAAGGTTCAGGATTATTTTTATCTGGGATTTTTTGGAGATCAGAGATCGCTCTCAAGAGTATCGGATGAGCAGATTGAAAAGGCATTAAAGACAAAAGAAAGGTTTACGCGATTCAGAGAAAAATATATTGATGATGTTATAGCAGCCGCAGAGCAGCTGACGGATATTGGTTTTGTAGTGAAGCTTCATCCTGTAGAGGTTAACAGTAGGATACGCTATTACAACAGGCTTTCTGAATACAGTAATATATATGTTATTTCTGTAGCGTTTCCGGTGGGCGCACTGCTGCCGGAAGTTGATGTTATGGTCCATTATAATTCAACAACCAATTTGGAAGCGTATATATATGGTGTTCCGACCATCTATCGCTATGATGGTACGGAAGAAAATCTTAATGACTGTTTAGAGGAGTCAACTTACAGTTATAGTCTGGATGAGAGAGAGACTTTTATCCGGTGTATAAAGGGCAAGTGTGAATTTAAACGATTGCCAAGAACAGAAAAGAAGCTGTTTGAGTTATTTAACTGGCGGATGGACAGGCAGTATAAGCCAGTGGAAAAGATAGCAGCATATGTTTATCATGCACGTAAGGCTCAGTCGATAAGCATTTTTGAAGAAGAATTGTCCAAAGCGGTTATCAGCAAGGAGGGGAAGGACATTGAAAAATGGATGCTTTTTAAACTGCTGACAGGAAAGACCGGATGGAAAACGCTGTATGTTTTATTTGCTCTGATGAAGATTCAGTTTATAAAAATTCTAGTGCAGATAAGAAGAACGGAAAAGAAAAAATAAAATTTCAGGGATATATAATTTTAATTTCACAGGATATGCAAAGGGGGCGTAATTTACATGAATCATTTACTGATCATTCAGGCAAGAATGGGATCTAGTAGATTACCAAACAAAGTTCTAAAGGAATTATGCGGGAAACCGATGTTGCAGCATATTATAGAAAGAACCTCAAGAAGTCGTAAAGTTGACAGGATAATAGTTGCTTCAACAATCAGAGAGGAAGATAGACAAATAGAAGACCTTTGCCGGTGTATATCAGTGGAGTGCTACAGGGGGGCTGAAAACGATGTGCTGGATCGTTATTATCAGGCGGCAAGCAAATATCAGCCGAAAAATGTTGTCAGAGTAACGGCGGACTGCCCCTTTATTGATCCGATCGTAATTGATGAAATTATTCAAATACATGAAGCGGGGAAATATGATTATACTTCTAATACATTGGTAGAAACATATCCAGATGGTTTAGACACAGAAGTTTTTACATTTGGTGCTTTGGAGAAGGCATGGAAAGAAGCGGCTCTTGCTTCTGAAAGAGAGCATGTCACACCATATATTAAGTTTCAGGGTGGGTTTAACCGCTATTCTGTGGAACGCAGCCCGTCCCTTGCAGATAAGAGATGGACGGTTGACACGGAAACAGATTTTGAGGTTGTTACGCAGGTATATAACGCACTGTATGGGCAAAAAGACATATTCCTTATGGAAGATATTCTGACATTTATGGAAAGCCATCGTCAGATAGAGCAGATGAATGAAAATACAGTCAGGAACGAGGGCTATCTGAAATCGATTGCGAATGACCATGTAGTATGGGAGAAAAAGTAAAATGGGTATATCACAGGATTTATATAAAAAAGCGAAAAAAATAATTCCGGGAGGGACACAGCTGTTAAGTAAGCGGCCGGAGATGCATCTGCCGGATTTGTGGCCGGCCTATTATAAATCAACTAGCGGATGTCGCGTTACGGATTTAGACGATCATACATACTGTGATATGAGCTTTATGGGGATAGGAGCGAATGTTCTTGGCTACTGTGACGAGGATGTTGACAGAGCAGTTATAGATGCCGTCCGGCGAGGCAGTATGAGCACCCTGAATGCGCCAGAGGAAGTGGAATTAGCAGAATTACTCTTGGAGCTGCATCCATGGGCAGATATGGTGCGATATGCTAAAACGGGCGGGGAAGCACTAGCTGTTGCGGCTAGAATTGCACGTGCATGTACAGGAAAGGAAATTGTGCTGGTCTGCGGATATCATGGATGGCATGACTGGTATCTTGCGGCGAATCTCGAAAAGGGGGATCCGTTGTCTTATGTGCATTTAAGCGGATTGGAACCCAAAGGCGTGCCGATTGGTCTGGCGGACACTAATTTTATTTTTTCCTACAATGATATGGACCGCTTTCAGAAATTAATTGATAAATATGACGGTAAAATTGCGGCGGTTATTATGGAGCCGATCAGAAACGATTATCCGCAGGATGGTTTCCTACAAAAAATAAGGAAAATCACGGAGGAAAAAGATATTATTCTTGTTTTTGACGAGGTATCCGCCGGTTTTAGACTGTGTTGCGGTGGGGCGCATTTAGTATTGGACGTAACGCCGGACATGATTACAATGGGTAAGGCATTAAGCAATGGGTATCCCATGGCTGCAATCGTGGGAAAAGAGGAGGTAATGCGCTCGGCGCAGGACACTTTTATCAGCAGTACCTATTGGACGGAAAGAGTCGGTCTGGCGGCGTCCGTGGCAGCCATACAGAAGTATCGGGAAAAGGATGTGGACAGGCATTTGGACCGTATTGGGGCGGCTGTGAAAACAGGCTTGCGCAAGGCTGCGGATAAGCATGGTCTTTTGATTAATATTTCTGGTATCAATCCTATGGTCCACTTTGAATTTGTATATGATGCCCCATTGATATATAAAACCTTTTTTACACAGGAGATGCTGAAAAGAGGCTATTTGGCTTCTACGTCCATCTATGTATGTTATGCGCATACGGATGATATTGTGACGGCGTATTTTGATACCGTGGATGAGGTCTTTGAATTGATGCGGGAGCAAAAAGAAGAGCAGGGACTGCCGCAATTGGATGGAGAGGTCTGTCATTCGGGATTTCAGAGACTCACATAGTATAGAGGGAAGGAAAACAAATGTTAAACAACAAGACGGTTTTAATTACAGGCGGAACAGGGTCTTTTGGAAAATGTTTTATAAAGTATGTGCTGACGTATTACCAGCCTAAGAAAATTATCATTTATTCGAGAGATGAGTTCAAGCAATATCTGATGCAGGAAGAATTTAAAGAGTACAACAGGAACAATCAACTGAGATTTTTTATTGGCGATGTCAGGGATAAATGCAGGCTTCAGAGAGCCATGGATGGAGTGGATTATGTGATTCATGCGGCAGCGCTTAAACAGGTGCCGGCATGTGAGTACAATCCGGGAGAGGCCATTAAAACAAATATCCATGGAGCGCAGAACGTTATTGACGCCGCGCTGGATTCCGGCACAGTAAGGAAGGTAGTTGCCCTGTCCACAGACAAGGCGGTTAATCCTGTTAATTTGTATGGGGGAACCAAACTTGTATCCGATAAACTTTTTATTGCGGCGAATGCTTATGCGGGGAGGAAGGACATCAATTTTTCCGTTGTCAGATATGGCAATGTGGCAGGCAGCAGAGGATCCATTATCCCGTTGTTTCGGAATATTATTCAAAACGGAGGGAACGAGCTGCCGATTACGGATTTTCGTATGACACGTTTCTGGATCAGCCTAGAACAGGGAGTGGAATTGGTTATCAAGGCTCTGGCGGAAGCAACCGGCGGAGAAACTTTTATCAGTAAAATACCTTCATTTCATGTCACGGATTTGGCGGAAGCAATGTGCCCTGGCTGCAAAATGAAGGAGATCGGAATACGTCCGGGAGAAAAGCTGCATGAAATTATGGTTACTGTTGAGGATTCCTATATGACGTATGAGTATGATAAACATTTTATTGTGTATCCGCAGGTTACATGGAATGACCGGCAGAAAAGGAATCTGTCCGGGAAAAAGGTGGCGGACGGTTTTTCGTATAGTTCGGGCAGCAATACAGAATGGCTGTCAGTGGAACAGATCAGGCAGCTGCTTGAGGAAGTCGGATAAGATAGGAGCACTCTATGAAACTGTATATTACAGGAATAGCGGGTCTTTTGGGAAACAATATTGTTAAAAAATTAGTGAACAGATGTAATGTAACGGGAGTTGACATTGTGGATATCGAAATTCCAAATGTCATGTATCAACGGTTTTCTCTGTATGAGACGGAGCGTCTCAAGGAGCATCTTGCCTCAGAAAAGCCGGATGCGGTCATCCATACAGCCGCGGCAGTCAATGTGGATGAGTGCGAGGAAAATGCGGAATGGGCCCGCAAGCTGAATGATGTGGTCACGGAAAACATTGCAAAGATTTGCCAGGATTTGGGAATCAAACTGGTCTATATTTCCTCTGATGCAGTGTTTGACGGGGAGGATGAGAAGCTGTATACAGAGATGGATGAAGTGAATCCGCTGAACGTGTACGCTAGAACAAAATTGGCAGGTGAACGGCATGTGCTGGACTGCGGGAGGAATCTGGTTTTTCGCACCAATATTTACGGACAGAATATTCAGGATAAAAAAAGTTTTGGGGAATGGATTGTAGCCTCGCTGGAAGATGGAAAGACATTGAATATGTTTGAGGATATTGATTTCTCTCCGATACTGGTAAGCGATTTGGCAGAGATTATATATAAAGCACTGGAGGTTGATCTCTGCGGGCTGTATCATGTGTGCGCAACAGGGTGTATCTCAAAATATGAGTTTGGCGTAAAAATGAAGGAAATATTTGAGTTACATACAGGGACAATCTATAAGTCACAGAGTGAAACAATGCACTTTAAAGCAAAGCGTTCAAAACATATGGGGATGTCCAATGAGAAAATACGAAGGGAGCTTGGGATAAAAATCAGAACGCCTGAGGAGAGTATCAGGGAATTTAAGCGCCTGTATGATGAAATGCTGTAAATGCAGTATTGATGCGGAGAAAAGAATGAGAATCGGAAACAGAGAAATAACAAATCACGGAGAACCATATTTTATTGCGGATATAGCAGCAAACCATGACGGAAACTTGGAACGTGCTTTTAAGCTAATCGAGCTGGCAAAAGAAGCGGGTGCTGATGTAGCTAAATTTCAAAATTTCAAAGCAGAATTAATCGTTAGCAAATGCGGTTTTGATAATTTAGGAAGACAGTTGTCACATCAGTCCTCATGGAGCAAATCCGTTTTTGAAACCTATGAGGATGCCAGTGTATCGGACGAGTGGTCTCTGAAATTGAAAGAAAAGTGCGATGAAGTTGGCATTGAGTACATGACAAGCCCATACGATTTCGCTTCGGTGGACTGGGCAGATCAGTATGTGAATGCCTACAAGATCGGCTCAGGAGATATTACGTGGCCGTCTATTATTGAATATATTGCAGATAAAAAGAAACCAGTTTTATTAGCGACCGGCGCATCTTCAATGGAGGATGTGGAACGGGTGATGGCTGTTTTGCAGAATAAGCAGACGGAAGTGGTTTTGATGCAGTGCAATACAAATTATACGGCATCCCCTGAGAACTACAGATATGTCAATTTAAGTGTTTTAAAAACATATAGAGACAGATATCCAAATGTTATTTTAGGACTGTCAGATCATACTTTTGGACATAGTACAGTGCTGGGAGCGCTAGCGTTGGGAGCAAGGGTGTTTGAGAAGCATTTTACGGATGATAATGACAGAACAGGACCTGACCACAAATTTTCGATGAATCCTGTGACATGGAGAACCATGGTAGATGCGGCATATGAATTGTATTATGCCATGGGAGATGGTGTTAAGCGGGTTGAAGAAAACGAGCGGGATACGGTGAATATCCAAAGACGGGCTTTATATTTACAGAAAGATATGCAGAAGGGAGAGATCCTAGAGAAATCTAGCTTTTTCCCACTCAGACCGGTATATGAGGGAGGAATTTTGCCTTACGAAGCGGACAGGATTATTGGAAAAAAATTAACAAGAGATATGACTGCGGATTCTTGCTTGAAATGGGAGGATGTAGAAGATGTTTAAGGGGGAAAAAGTATACATTGATGCAATCAGGCGAGATGATCTGCCTAGATTAATGGAATGGCGCAATCTCTCGGAATATAGAAAGTATTTCCGTGAATATCGCGAATTAAATTCGGACATGCAGCAGAGATGGTATGAGAATAAGGTATTGAATGATAATTCTACAGAAATGTTTGCTATAAGATTGAATGACTCTGGAGAACTAATTGGATGCTGTGGACTATGTTATATTAATTGGGTTCATAGAAATGCTGATTTATCTTTATATATCGGTTGGCGGGAATCTTATATTGATAATGAGGGATATGCAGAGGAATCTTGCGCGTTGTTGTTTGATTATGGATTTAAAGAATTGGGACTTCAAAAGATATGGACGGAAATTTATAGTTTTGATGATAAAAAAATGAAGTTATATGCAAAGCTGGGATTTCAAAAAGATGGTGAATTGAGGAATCAGTATTTCTATAATGGCAGATGGTGGAACTCGTATATGCTTTCATTGCTGACGGAGGAATGGGATAGATAGATGGCCGAGTTATGTTTGGGAACTGCCCAGTTAGGGATGAACTACGGTATTAATAATAAAGTAGGTAAATTACAGAAAGAATCGGTGTTTGAAATATTAGATATCGCAATCGCAAACAATATTAGAATGTGGGATACTGCCAGTATCTATGGAGAAGCAGAAGAACTATTGGGAGAATATCTTTTGGAGAATGGAGACGAAGCAAATAATATTAAGATTATATCCAAGCAATGCCGATCAGTGGATGGTTTGGAGCAAAGGGCAGTAGAGAAATGTATCCGTGAAGAATTGCAACAGTCACTAGAGAGGTTACATAGAAAATATCTGGATGGATATCTTTTACATTCTTATCGTGAGATAGATAACACAGACACAATCAGTACACTGCAAGAATTGAAAACAGAAGGACTGGTTAGGGCGATTGGCGTGTCAGTCTATGAAATTGATGAAGCCCAAAAGGCGATTGATAGTGGAATAATCGATTATCTTCAGATGCCATGTAGTGTTTTCGATCAGCGAGGATTAACATTGGGAGTGTTCCAAAAGGCAAAAGAACAAGGTGTTACAGTGTTTACGCGCAGCGCTTTTCTACAGGGGTTACTGATGATGAAAGAGGAGGAAATCCCGAGATATGTGGAAGGAATTAAACCATATATTGCAGAATTTAATCAGCTATTAGACAAGTACCATTTAGAAAGAAAACATGTAATCTTAAAGTATATTTTGTCACAGAATTTAATAGATTATATGGTTTTTGGCGTAGAAACAAAAGAACAATTAGTGGGGATTATTGAAGAACGGTATACGGAATCGTTGTCGGCAGAAGTTATTGATGAGATTCAAAATTATTTTTGCGATATCGATGTAAAGCTTATTTTACCAATACATTGGCGATAAGAGGACGCGAAGTTTTGTGCACATGATGTTGTTTCTGTGCGGGGGTGAATCATGAGAGATGGAAAAGAAGTTTTTTTAAATGGAGAAGGAGACAGCTATTTCATAAGAAACAAAGAGGTGATGGAAAATAGAACTGGGGGGGGGTATACACCGTATTCTATCGTAAAAGATTTCCTCTATTCTCAAAATATATGCGGAAAAGATAAAAAAATATTAGAGGTGGGATGTTGCTTTGGTCATAATTTGGCTTATTTAAGAGAACACTTAGGGATATCATGCTATGGAATTGAACCGTCGCTCGAAGCGGTTAATTATGGAATGGAAAAATATTTGGATATTGTACTAAAACAGGGAACGTCAGATGAATTATTATATAGCGATAATATGTTTGACGTTGTGATCATGGGATTTTGTTTGTTCTGGGTGGATAGAAAATATCTTTTAAAATCGGCAGCAGAAGCAGATCGAGTATTGAGAGATAAGGGATTTTTAGTTATTCATGATTTTGATACAGCATATTCGTATAAAAGAAACAACATTCATAATGCAGAGGCATTTACATATAAAATGGATTATGCAAAGTTGTTTCTTGCAAATCCACAATACTATTTAGTAGAAAAAAGAAGCCTTTTGGAAATGGGAGATGGTTTTCACCCAGATATTCAAGAAAGAAGAAGTTTGCAGATTTTATATAAAGATTGCGTTACGAATACATACATTTATTAAAGGAAGGAAATTAATTTTATGTTTGACTGTAAAGAAATAATTTTATATGGAGCAGGGAGTGACATCGCAAAAGCATTTAAATTATTGGATAAAGCAGGAAAAAAACCATTATGTATTGCAGATTCAAACAGTACAAATTCGGGGGGGGGGGTATGGTATTCCTGTAGTTTCTCCAGATAAAATTAGAGAATATTCTTCAAAAACGATTGTTATTACAGCAAGTTACTTTGATGACATTTATGAAGGCTTAAAGAAAACTTTGGAAGATAACTTTTCAGCATATGAGATTTATGTTGCGCCTTATTTATGGTTTATGTTGATAAATGTTGAATACGATAATTCATTATTGGCATTAGCAAATGATTTTATGAAGAAACACAAAGAGAAATTATATACAATGTATAATTTGGAAGATATGACTACAAAGCGTATCATAGATTATATTGTCCGAGTCAGAATGCAGCAGAAATATTTGTTTGAAGAATATTCCGCTATAGCAGGAATGCAATATGTGGACGGATATTTTTATCAAGGAGAACTTGCAGAACTAGATCAACTGACAATTGTAGACGTAGGAGCCTATATTGGCGATACAGCAGAAGAAATGTTCGGAAGATATGGGGATAAGATATGTAATTATTATGCATATGAGCCAGAGAAGACTAACTATAATATTTTAGTTGATAAGGTAAAGAACAGCTCTTATTGCGAAAAGGTAATGGCGTTTAATTATGCACTGGGGAGTAAGGAGAGTGAGCTTACTTTTAGTAAGGAGGGCAGTTGCTTTGGGGTGTTAGATTATTCGGAGCAGGTATCAAGTAATCATGAGATTGTGAAAGTTGTGCCTATGGACGATGAAGATTTATCTGTGAATGGAACGCTTGTTATTAAAATGGATGTTGAAGGTTTGGAGTTGGAAGTTTTAAAAGGTGCGTTGGGATATATAAAAAAATACAGGCCATACATGGCAATTTGCGTATACCATCGATTGGAAGATATATACACCATTCCGGCGTTTATATTAGAGCAAACAGGAGATTATACTTTTGTATTGCGATCGGGAGTGCATACGCACCTAGTTGCAATTCCTAAAAAGAAATAAATATAGGATAGAAAATATTAGAAATGGATAGAATTAAAATTTCAGTAGTTGTATGTGTAAAAAATGAAGAGACTCGTCTGGAAGAATGCCTAAAAAGAGTGCAGATGAATGAACCAGATGAGATTATTGTGGTGGACGGCGATTCTTCTGATAGAACTGCTGAGATTGCCTATAAATATACGGATCATGTTATTACAACCCATAAGTCCAATCTGACGCGGGACAGACAGATTGGTTTAAATGCTGCCCGAAACGAATATATAGCGATGATAGACGGAGATCACAGATTGGAAAAGGGTGATTTGGAGCGGCTTTTAAATGATTTGCTGGACAACAAATTTGTGATTGTCCAGTCGCAGTTAAAGTCATTTTCCAACATGAACTGGATGAATAGAGGCGAAGAACAGATGTGGGATTTGTTTCATAATATTCCCGGTCCGAAACAGATGATAGGAGTGGCACCTGCTATGTATAGAAAATCAATATTTGAGAGAATTCTGTTTGATGACAGAATCACAAAAACCATTGATGATACGGATTTTATCTATCGGCTTTCACGCTTGCCTGATGTCAGATATGGGATTGGAAATACAAAAATTGCGCAGCTACATACGGACGCTTATCGGGATTATATAAAAAAGTTCAAATGGTATGGAATAGGAGATGGCGAATTTTGCATAAAGCATCGGAACCGTGCTCCGTCCATGTGGTTTCATTTGCTGATTCGATATCCTTTGATCTATCCTGTGCGGGCAATTCTAAAAGGGAAAATTTATGCGGCGGGATATTGCTTTTTACAGGGATTAATAAGGGCGTGGTGGATGATTGTTACCAGTATGAAGAAAGGTGCCTGAAAGTAGGACGATGCTGGAGACGGAAAAGGAATTTGTATATGACTAATAAAAATATCGTTATACATGGTTGTGCAAGAATGGCGGGAGAATGTATATGGGTTTCACTGTTGTATTGCAATGGATTGGTAAAAATTGATGTCAACAACGGGCGGTTGTCGTTCGTGGGAGCTTTTCCTTGGAAGGATTCGGGATACCAGATGTATAATCGGATTTGCGAGTATGATGATAAATTGATTTTTACCCCGTGGAATTCCAATAATATAGCAATATATGATATGAAGAAAAGTGAATTCAGACAGATTTCCATGAAAGATTATGGGTATGAAAAGGGTGGGAGATTTGTCTATGACACACAAAAAGGAGAAAAGCTATATTTGGTGTCAGAAAATGCAAAAGACATTATGGCTTTGAATATGCAAAAGGAAACGATAGAAAAAATATATACTTTTACAGGATATGACTATCAGTATTCGGCGTCTAAATGCGTTTTGTCGATCAGAATGAAGGACGAGATCTGGGAGATTGCAGATAATAGACTGTTATGGAAGTTTAATTTACTGTCAGAGCAATATGAACAGGCGGAGTTATCGGAACAGATGCCGACAGTATATGCGGGGTGTGGATCGGATGACTATTTGTGGCTATTGGTTGAAAATTCGCTCTTGTATCAGTTTACATCGGATGGAAAGTACTTTCGGAAATACGATTTGTCTGAATTATTGCAGCGTAAGCCGCAAGACAGCGTAGAAGCAGAGTCTTTCATTGCCCTGTATTTGGAGGGAAATGTATTTTTGACGTGGTACAGTAAGAACAAATTGTTCAGAATACCGATGCGAAATAAGGAGTTAGGGCTTGAGGAAACCCAATGCTATGAATTGAATGATGCGTTTCTGTTCCTTGGAGATCAGTTGATGGTAAACACCAATCATAAAATGTATTTTTTTGACGGATATATGCAAAAGGAAATTACCATTGAGCAGGATCAGGACTTCAAGGACATCTTTTTGAGAGGGAATGAGGAAAGAATAATTGAATGCAGATTTTTAACGATAGAAGATTTTGTTGCGTGTGTGATTCGAAAAGGGAAAACAACGGCAGCGGAGCGTGTTTTTGAGCCAATGATTGGATGTGAGATATATAGGTCGGTAAATACCAAATAAGGACAAACAGAGCAAAAAATATTTCTCAGGTTAGAGGGCGGTGAGTCATGTGATTGCAGTAATTGAAACGGTAACGGGAAGCTTATCCCATGAGATGTTTAATGCAGGGATGATCTGGCAGATACGAAAGGTATATCCCGAGGATGAGATTACATATTTTTGTGAAAAAGAACAGGCTGAATATGTCAAAAAAATTTTAGACACGCAGGGATGCAGGGGAGTTACATACGAAACGATGAACCGAATTTATCTGGAATTTAGCCGGCAGGAGATTGCAGAGAATAAACAGGAATATAGAAATATATTTAGAAAGTGCTGGAAGGCACGGTTTGTTGTGATACTTACCTTGAGCGCAGTAAATTCGGGATTGGTAAAAAATATCATCAGACGCTTTGACAATTTGAGATTTGGCGTTTGTCTGCATGGGGAAGTTGAGATGATTTTGCCGCAAAATGAGAATAAATTGAATAGAAGAGTAGGGGGCATAAAAGCGCTAAAAGAATATAAAATGGAGCATCTGAAAAATAGATATTTTAAAGATAATTTAAATGAAATGGCGGCATTGCCGAACTGTAGAGTGATATTGTACTCGGATGCTTACAAAAGATATAGGGACGATATTGAGGACGCGCTGTTTGACAATATTTCAGTTCTGAATCTGCCGTATGTTTTTACCTACAATAAATGTATGCCGGAAAAAGGAAAAGTATTTCGAATCGGTATCATGCCTTCATCGGCGGCAGCGGAGGACAGAAACTGCATCAAAATCATTGAGTACTTGGACAGTCGGAAAGATAAAATATTATATCCATACAGATTTCTGATTTTTAATTATCATATCGGAACATATAAAAACGTTGGCTATATTACAAAGCATGGACGAAAGAGAAAAGATATAGAAGATTTTATGAGAGGATGCGACTGGATGCTGATCCCATATGATATAAGGAAATATGTCCTGAGCTCGTCGGGCGTCATGTTTGACAGCATTGAGGCTGAGAGACCGTTTTTTGCGCTGGATTCCAATTCGTTTGGGAAAGCGATAGAGGCAGGATGCGGCATTTGGGAATCCTCCATAGAAGCGTTGGGAGAGAGAATTATCGAGCAGATTAACAGCAAAAATGAAGGCTATGCGGAGTGGTTTCAACATGTAAGAAGATATAAGATGCTGGTTGAAAAAGAGAATCTGGAACGGATAGAAAGAATATTTAGGAAATAGAGATATGAAAAAAGCATTGATTACTGGAATATATGGACAGGATGGCAGCTTTATATATGAGCTGTTAAAGGAACGCGGATATCAGGTTTATGGGATCGTGAGGAGCAGCCTGAGTGAAAATTCCCAAAAAGTCAAGGACGAGCTTTCCTGCAAAGGAGAGCTTCCGCTGGTTTATGAGGTGGATTTACAGTGTTATCACAGCGTTAAAAAGGTGATAGAGGAGCTTGCACCTGATGAAATCTATCATTTATCAGCGAGTCATGTAAGCTCCGAGGGCAAACGAAATGGTGAAGCGACTGACGATAATATTCTTTTTCAGAAAAATATTTCAGCGACCGCCAACTTATTGGCGGCCTGCTGGGAAGCGTCTAGACATACGAAGTTTTTGACGGCAGGATCCTGTCTTATGTTTGATGCCTCTGATACGGTACAGCAGGATGAGACGACGCCGTATCGCTCCGCCAGCTTATATGGAATCGGGAAGATAACGGAGAACCAATTAGTGTCATATTACAGGGACAAAGGTCTTTTTGCCTGTACTGCCATTTTATATAATCATGAGAGCCATAGGCGCAGTGAGGATTTTGTCACGAAAAAGATTGTTAAAAATATGTGTATGTTAAAGGAAAACCCGCAGCACAGCTTCTCACTGGGAGATATTGAGATCAAAAAAGATTGGGGGTATGCGGGAGATTATGTAAAGGGAATGCATTTAATGATGCAGACCGAGAAACCAGATGATTACATATTGGCTTCTGGAGAGCTGCACAGCATAAGAAATTTGTTGGAAGTATGTGCGGAGATCTTGGAACTTGAGAATTGGGAACGCCACATTTCTTTAAACAGTACGTTTATTCATCGCACCCATACCACACAATTGTACGGAAATGCAGCAAGGGCAGAAAAAGAATTGGGCTGGAAACGTGAAAAACAATTCAGGGACTGGATTCTGGAAATGATTGTAAAGACGAAGGAGCAATTATGATATGTTTGCCAGCAAAAAGATTGTTATTTGGGGAACTGGTAATATAGCAAGAAGCTTTTATTATGAGAAAGGCTGTCAGTATGATATACAGTATTTTATTGATAACAATCAGCCCAAATATAAGATAGGGGATCTACAGGTTTTTACGCCCGATAAAGTTGATTTGAGGAGGTATAAGATTGTTATTGCAACGACCAAGTGGAAGGGAATTGCAGAGTATCTGGAATCGTGTGGGTTGTCATTTTTCGAAGATTATTTACCTTATAGCCTGATGGAAATAGATGAAATTCCTTTCATGGAAATCTTGAAAAGAATAAATGTTCGGGGGGGGGGGTAGGGAGAAGGCTGTTTCCGCATATCAGCGTGGCAGAGAAATAGCTTTTATCAATGGAAACTGCCAGACCAGTAAAATTAAAATGTATTTGCAGCAAAACCGGGAGTTTGATTCGAAATTTGTATTTTTGGATATTCCGCCGCTATATTTGTTATCACATAAGGAAATAGATTTATTGATGTATGGTAAGGATATTTTGAGCAGAACAAAGCTGTTTATTTCACAGAATATATCATTGAACAATTCTTTTGATCGTCGATTTTCCAATGAATATTGGCTTAAACTGATGGATGAAAAGGTACAGTATATACGAATACCAAATCTGTTTTTGGACATTTATTTTCCACAGGGCGGAAAGGAGCAGGATCCAGAAAAGGAGCCATATGTAAGAAATATATTTCCCTACAATGATGCGATCATTGATGAGCTGACAAATAAAAAAGGATTCGGAGGAGAGGGCTATACGACAGATGAAATAGTAGAAATAATTGAAATGGATGATTTCTTTACAGATGATTTTTTGAGATGGGTTATTGAGTATCGCTTTGAGCAATTGAGAGAAAGAGAAAAGTTTTGTGATATTAAAATGACAGACTATATTCAGGAAAGATATTTGAAAGAACAAATATTTTATTCACGAAACCATCCTACGAATAAGGTGCTGAAAGAAGAAAGCCTTAGAATTTTAAGGTATATGGATATCAATGGCGATATTGAAGAAAAGGTTGCGATACCTGAATTGTCCGTAAATCAGGAATTTATTTATCCGGGAATATATCATAAATTGCATACTGCATTTAAGAGGAAATGGTATAGTGATCCCTTGTCAATAAGCAGAAATACATTGGCAGAAGAAATAAAAAAATATTTGTTTTGTTGCCATAACAAATATTTTGTAACGACAGAAAAAAGAGCTGAGAGGCTTAGAAAATAGGATATACAATTTAAGGGGGACTGTGTTATGTATAAAAAAATTAATAAGTGTAGGATATGCGGAAATAAAAATTTGGTGAGTATTATTGATTTGGGGATGCAGAAGCTGACAGGAGTCTTTCCGAAGCCAGGTCAGGAAATTAACGAGGGACCGCTGGAACTGGTAAAATGTGTGGCGGAGAATGGAAACTGTTGCGGACTGGTTCAATTGCGGCATTCCTGTTCCGAAGAAGAAATGTATGGCATTAATTATGGCTACCGTTCTGGATTAAACAGTGATATGGTGAGTCATTTGGAGAGCATAACAAACAAAATTGAAAAATTAGTCCGATTTTCAGATGGAGATATTGTAGTAGATATTGGAAGCAATGATGCGACTTTGTTAAAATCATACCATCATAACAAGCTGGACTTTATAGGAATAGATCCAACAGGAATTAAATTTCGGAGATTTTATCCAGAAAATATACAATTGATTCCTGATTTTTTTTCGGCAGAGAATTTTAAAAATTGCCGTGCTGGGAAAAAAGCAAAAGTAATTACCTCAATTGCAATGTTTTATGATTTGGAAGAACCACAAAAGTTTGCGAATGACATAGAAGAAATTCTGGATGATAACGGGATATGGCTGTTAGAACAGAGCTATCTGCCAGCTATGCTGGAAACAAACTCTTATGACACAATTTGTCAGGAGCATTTGGAATTTTATTGTCTAGCACAGATTCAATACCTCGCAAAGAAAGCGGGCATGAAGGTCATAGATGTTGAGCAGAACAGAATAAACGGCGGCAGCTTTCAGCTGATGGTTGCCAAGGAAACAAGCGGATATGCGGTAAGTGACCGGGTGAAAGAGATGGAAGAATGGGAACATATCTCAGGGTATGGCACACTCTGCCCTTTTGAAGAATTTAAAAACAAGGTGGAACTACATAAAGAGCAACTGATGCGATTTTTAAAGGAAGAGAAGGCAAAGGGGAAGGTGGTCCTAGGGTATGGTGCATCTACAAAAGGTAATGTGCTGTTGCAGTATTGCGGCATTACGTCCGAATACATTGCGGCGATAGCTGAAGTGAATGAGGACAAGTTTGGCTGTGTGACGCCGGGAACCAATATCCCAATTGTGTCTGAAGAAGATGCCCGCGCCATGAATCCTGACTATTTTGTTGTTTTGCCATGGCATTTCAGAGACTTTATTCTGAAAAAAGAAGAAGCGTACAGAAAGAAGACAAAATGTAAATTTGTATTTCCTCTGCCGCAGCTTGAGATTGTTTAAATGTCATGAAAAACAAGGACAAAAAATAAGCAAAGATGTAGGAGGATATTGAAAATGGAGGGTAACAATTATGGCAGACAGATATGGGATTTTAATGATGCAAATATGTTGATTGAAGAATTTATGGAATTATATGATACAAGACCCATAAAAAATAATAACTACGGAATGTCATCGACACATTTGTTTTGGACTTGGTATATTGTGAAAAAGCTACAGCCCGATAATATCATTGAAAGCGGTGTTTGGAAGGGGCAGGGAACATGGCTCTTTAGACAGACACTCCCGAAAGTAAACCTTTATTGCATAGATCCAATCTTGGAAAATCGTGAGTATATTGATGAATATGCCACATATTTTAAAGAGGATTTCTCACTGATTGATTGGAGTGTCTATTTGAATAATGGAAAAACGCTTTGCTTCTTCGATGATCATCAAAACGCATATATGAGACTGCAACAGATGAAATGGATGGGTTTACGACATGCAATGTTTGAGGACAATTATCCAATAAAACAGGGAGATTGTTATTCGCTCAAAAAGGTTTTTGCTGAAACCGGATTTCAGAATAGTGGAAGGGTAATTATTCCACCGAATGAGGCGCATTCTCATTATGCAAAAGAAAACATAGAAACCTATACAACGATGCCGCCTTTATGTAAATTGCAAAGAACAAGGTGGGGAGACATATGGGATGATATAAGTTATGCTACACCCGAAGCAGTATTGACGGAAGAAATGCTTTGTAAATATCCTGTAATTGCAGATGAGGCGGGAGGTTATACTTGGATTTGCTATGTCAAACTCAAAGATTGACAGATATTATGAATAAAGAGGTATCGGATGAATATTGCTATAATTTTATTTACTTATAATCGAAGTGAGCATACGAAAAGAGTACTAGAGGCATTGCGCCACAATACGATTTTACCCCAAAAACTATACATCTTTCAAGATGGTCTGAAAAGTGATGAGTCCGATGAAGAATGGAAAAAAGTCAATGTTTTGATTAATGAGACAGACTTTTGTCCGACAGAAGTGCATGTTTCTGATAAAAATAAAGGTTTGGCTGCGTCTATTGTGTCAGGAATTAACTATGTGTTCCGCAGATATGATGCGGTGATTGTATTGGAAGATGACTGTGTGCCTGCTGCTAATTTTGTCTGTTTTATGCAGAAGTGTTTTGAAAAATATGAAAGTGATAAGCGCGTGTATTCTGTTTCTGGATATGCTTGGCCGATTGATTTGAAAAAAGGCGAATATGATGTCTATGGATGTGGACGCATATCCTCATGGGGGTGGGGGACATGGAAGGACAGATGGGCAATATATGAAAAAAATTATGAGTTGATCAGCAAAATGAAGCAGGAAAAAGAATTGTCCAAACAATTGGCTTTATGGGGAAATGATTTGGAAGACACCTTGGTTGGAAATGTCAGGGGAGAGTGCGATTCATGGGCAGTGTTTTGGGCATTAAATGTTATTGAACACAGAGGAATATGCATTAATCCGTATTATTCGCTAATTCATAATATTGGTTTTGATGGATCGGGAGTTCATTGCGACAAGACGGAGCGGTTTCATACAGAAATGATCAGCAATGTACAACAACAGTTTTCTCTGCCTGATCAGATTAATATATCAAAGAAAGTAAAAAGGGGCTTTGTATCATTATATGGAAATAGTACAGCAATAAACGATACGAAGGAAGATAAAAAAGAAAATATTTTAGTATACGGATTGGGAAAATATTTTCGCGAACGAGAGTGGGAACTTAATGAGAACTATAATATAGTGGCATTTATTGATAACCGTAAAAGAGGATATTATGCTGGGAAAAAAGTGATTAAGCCTAAGGAGATTAAAAGGTATGCATTTGATACGATCCTTATATTGATTCAGAACATAGGCGAGTGCATTAATGTTGCAAAATCTCTGATAAAAGAATTTGAAATTTCATATGATGTCATACAAATAAGCAATTTTACAAGGTTTAAAGAATTGAAAGTTGCTGAAGATGGAAGTCTGACAATATTTTGGAAAAATATGAGAATACGTGTGGACTCGGTGGACGAATATAATAATGTGCAGGAGGTTCTTTTGAATCAGAATTGCTGTTATGTCCTGAACCGTGGCATTTGTGATGGGAGTAGGAGCAACTGAGCGCACGATAAAAAAGTTAAAGGAAGATGGAACAGGAGAAACAAAAGATGTACAGAAATAATGACATTGATTATTTAAAATTCTTAGGGAAGAAAAAGATATATATTTTTGGAGCGGGAAAAAAAGGAAGAACTATTTGTTTTAAATTGAAAAAAATGAATTATACCGTTTTGGGTTATATAGATAATGATGAAAAAAAGCAGGGACAACGTTTAGATGAAATTCATATAATAAGTGTTGAAGATTTTAAAGAATACATGGATAAAGAAACAATTATTATTATCGCTTCAATGTATGAAAAACAGATCAGAACGCAGTTACTGGAAGCTGGTATATATCATTTTATATCAGACTCTCAGATTGATTTTGGCGGGGGAGAAGAATACTACGATGAAATGTATTTTGAATGGCAAAAATCTATGGGAGAATTTGGCGCAAAGATTAAAAAAAGATTATTTGAGCCCTATATTCCAAACGACGCAGTTTTGATGGAGTTTGGTGCAGGGGGGGGTATCTACTGGACGCTTTGCAGGCAAAGGAAAAGTTGGGTATAGAGATTAACGATATGGCTAGAAAACAAGCTGAGGAAATGGGGATTCGCAGCGTAAAAAGAATCTGTGAATGTCCAGATAATTATGCGGATGTGATTATATCGAACAGCGCGTTAGAACATGTAGAGAATCCATTAGAAGTATTGAGAGAACTGCATGGAAAACTAAAAGATAATGGAAAAATTGTTTTTTATGTGCCGAATGAATCCTGTGATACGGAGTACAGAAGAAGTGACGTGAATAATCATCTATATACATGGAACTGCTTGAACATTGGAAATTTGTTTAAAACCGCAGGCTATTTTGTATATAGTGTGCAGAAAGTGAAAGAGGTATGGCCGAAGGACTACATGAAAATAGAGCAGGAGGTAAGTGAAGAATTATTTGATGCACTGGCGGAGATTGGCGGTCATGCTCTTCATGAAAACAGATGTCTGATTGTGGCATATAAGTAGAATTTTGTTGGAGTTTATGTATGAAAATTGCGTATTTTTTGGATATCCCATGTGGTCTTGGAGGAGCTGGGAACTTGCTGTTGCAACAGGCAGGCA
Organism: uncultured Lachnospiraceae bacterium; assembly: GCA_910586405.1. Taxonomy (GTDB): domain Bacteria; phylum Bacillota; class Clostridia; order Lachnospirales; family Lachnospiraceae; genus COE1. Next base: position 46,139 of record CAJUII010000005.1, on the reverse strand, counting down.
TTATGGCGAAAAATCATAATGTGATTGTGGTGATCCCCTGCGATGAACAGGGAAATGTGAATATAGAGTATGCCGGAAGATGCGAAAAAAGCGGACTTGTTTATAGAACGCTCTATTATGAAACATCATTTAACTTTTACGATATTGATTACTTACAAGCCGTCTTGAGCAGCAAGATAATCCGTAAATTTGTCATACAGGAAAAGATAGATTTTTTACATAGTGTCCAGATTAATCTGGCAGTAGAGATGGTGTCACGGGAATTGAAAATTCCGCATTTAATGAATATTTATCAACTGCGGGAGGAAGAGTTTAGACTGGTGTATTTAGATATTTTCGCAAAGTATCATTTGTGTGATTCGGAGTTATACGCGAAGAAGTGGAGTTCCTGTTTGGGAATAAAGTCAAGATGCGTAAGACCGGTGGCTCCGCTTAGCCATATAATAAATAGAAGATACGTTCGCAGGCAGCATTATAGAATTGTTATGCTTGGGGATGTGTGTTCACGTAAGAATCAATTAATGGCAATCAAGGCAGTGGAGAGGTGTCTGAAAGAATACAATGTTACCCTGGAAATCGCAGGAAATTGTTCAGATAGTTATGGTGGGACATGCCAGATTTATGTGGAACAGCACCATTTGTCAGAAAGTGTAGTTTTTAGAGGCTTTATAAGTGACATAGCTGTGCTGCTCAGAGACTGCGATATTTTACTCTGTACTAGCACGGACGAGTCCTTCCCGATGTCTATCGTAGAGGCAGTGACTTATGGGCTGACAATTATATCAACTCCAGTTGCGGGGGTACCAGAAGTGTTTCACGATAGGTACAATGCATATATAGCAGGAGGATTTGGTGCGGAAGACATAGAAGCATCTATCAGGGACTGCATTCATGATTTTAAGAGCGGAGATATAGAAAGCATACAGGAACATGCAAGGGAAACATGGGAACAGAATTTTTCCCCAGACAGGGTTAGAGAACAGATTGACCAATATTACCATTACATAGTTAAAGATGGTCATATTGGAGATGCCGATTTATACGGGCCGAATCTGACGGAGCAGCTATATAAACTTAGAGAAGCGGTTACACAGGAAGATGGCAATCCTGATCATGTCTCTAAAAGAGTGTTATATTATGCGTATTTAAAAAAGCAAAAGTTTTGCGGAAAAGCATATATATGGGGAGCGGGGAAATTAGGGCGACAGGCACATGAATTACTTCGTCTGCTAGAACTGGATATTGAGGTTATAGCATTTGTTGATAAAAATAAGATGGGTATGTACTGTGGGCTTCCTATTATAAAGCCGGAAGAAATCAAATATGATGAGGTAGATTATTTCTTGATAAGTTTTGCAGTGGGAAGGGATGAAATCATAAATTATTTAAACGAACAGCGATTGATGTACGTAGAAAAAATTTTCTTGCTGCCATAAATCAATGAGAACTGATAGAACGGGAAATTTGAAGAAGCTGTGATGGGAGAAAGTGGAGGATAATGTAAATGAAAAAAGGAATGATAGCAACCTTAGCGACCTTATTGGGTGCAGCCATTGGCGCAGCCGCAGTAGGAAAGACCGTGGCGGGAGAATTGGAAAAGGCAAAGAATATGTCGGATAAGCACCTTGCGCTTTTCCTGATGATGAACCAGTGGGTAAAGGTTAAACAGGAGGGGAAGAGCCTGGTGACATATCTTGAGAAGAATGACTATAAGAAGATTGCTATTTACGGTATGAGTTATGCGGGGGAAACGCTGTTAGAGGAGTTCAGGGACTCAGAGGTAGTGGTGGCATATGCCATAGATAGGAATGCAGATGGTATTTATACGGATGTGGACGTGGTTTCTATGGAGGATGAGCTTGCACCTGTGGATGCGGTTGTGGTGACAGCAATTGCGTTTTTTGATGAGATTGAGGAAAAACTGTCCGAGAAACTGGACTGCCCGATTCTTTCTTTGGAAGATATTTTATATGAGGTATAGGGGCAGGAGTAAAAATGAAGAGTACTAAAGTTTCTATTATTACACCATGTTTAAACAGCGAAAAAACAATCCGCCAGACGATAGAGAGCGTCCTGAACCAGACTTATGAAAACATTGAGTATATTATTGTGGACGGAGGCTCTACGGATGGAACGCTTGCAGTTATCTGGGAATACGCTCCGCTGTTTCAAGGGCGGATGAAATATGTCAGTGAGAAGGACAGGGGCATATACGATGCCATGAATAAGGGAATACGGCTATCAACAGGGCGGCTGATAGGCATTATCAACAGCGATGACTGGTATGAGCCGGACGCGGTGGAGCATATCATGTCGGAATGGAATCGGTCGGAAAAGTATCAAGTGATTTATGGATATTGCAAGGTTTTTGAAAATGATCGGATAAAATTGATTATGAAAAACAGGCATGAGGGCTTGCCAAGAACGATGATATCTCATCCCACGTGTTTTATTACAAGAGAAACTTATAAAGATTTCGGTATGTTTTTACTCGCTTTTCGTATTTTGGGTGATTATGAACTGATGATACGGTTGTATAACAGTAGACAGGTTTCTTTTATCCAGATTAAGAAAATACTTGCAAACTATCGAATGGGAGGAGCCAGTGATAATCCTAAGCTGTACGCCAGAGAGTATAGCTTAGTCCATTATTTACACGGGCTGCAAACATTCAAAGGTATGTTATCTGATTTATTGAAATTATACATATATTAATGGGAAGATTTAAGGAGTAATAAGGACAGTCATTGTGATGGGAGAGAATGGATGAAAAGAGGATATCTGTGGGGAGCCGGATATTATGCGGACTTTATTTATTCGGTGATAGACAAAGAGAATTGCATCATAGAAGGGATAGTTGATACGAATACAGAAAAACAGGGAACTGCATGGAAATACGACATATATATTTTTGTTCCGGAGATTCTAAATCGTGTTGTGTTTGATTACATCTTTATTTCGCCCCAAAAATATGAGGGAATCGTAAAGCAGTGTCTTGACATGGGGATTCCGGAGGAAAAGCTTGTCATTTACTGGAGAGACAGGGAGGCGGAAGGCTTATATCAGAATCGTGCGATCAGAGTGGCTGAGAGCGAAAAGGAATGCGCCAAATATAAGAACAGACTTTTGAATGCACCCTATGAGTGGGGCTTAATGGAAATTCCCCAGATAAAACCGGCCACAGAACTTTTGCGCCGTATCCTTGTCAAAAAGTGTTCCCTATGCAGATATGGGGACGGGGAGTTTGAAATTATGCTACATAGAGAAAGAGCATGGTTTCAAAAAATGGATAATGAGCTTGCCGAACGAATGAGAGAGATAATTCTCTCAAAACGGGAAGATGTCATTATTGCTGTGGCAGACAATTTTGGAAACCTTGACAAATATAAGGAAGATGCTGCGGATGATATACGGGAATATATGATTCAAAGCAGGGAAGAAATCATTTCACTGCTTAACTGGAATAGCAGTTACTATGATACCTATGTTTCCAGACCATATATCATATACAAGGATAAAGAATACGCAACAGAGATATTCCGGCTTTTTAAAAAAGTATGGCAGGACAGAGAAGTGCTGCTTATTGAGGGGAGAACCGCGCGGATAGGAATAGGCAATGATCTGTTTCAGGGGGCAAAAGGAATCAGCAGGATTGAGTGTCCGAAGAAAAATGCATGGGATATCTATGAAAATATTCTACAGGCAGTCAAAGAAAAGGCGGGGCAGGATACGCTGATATGCATTTCCCTTGGCCCGACAGCAACGGTACTTGCCTACGATCTGGCAGTTGCCGGATACCAGGCGCTGGATATCGGACAGTTGGATAATGAATACGAATGGTATATCAGGGGAGCAGACGAGAGAATTCCCATTCCGGGAAAGATGGTGGCGGAAGTAGATAAAGGCAGATGTGCAAATGACACAACAGGAATAAATGCAGATACGGAAATGGAATACAGGAGGCAGATTGTAGCGGAAATAGATTTGCGGGGCACAGAAAGCCGCGAGTCATAGATGGAGAACAATGAATGGAAAAAATATTTATCTGGGGAACCGGAGTAATAGCCGATCAGGTTTTGGGGCAGTGTGACGTATTTGGACAGTATGGGGTAATGGGCTTTATTGACAACAATGCGGATAAAAAGGGAAAAATCTTTCATGGCAAAGAAATTTTTACCGCAGACATATTGAAAGAAAAGGTGCCAGACAGAATTGTGATACTGACAATCCGCTATGAAGAAATAGAAGAACAGATCAGAAAGGAATTTCCCCAAATAACGGCGGCTGTTGAAAAAATGAATTTTTTTTACAAACAGAGCGTTATTAAACGGTATCGGAATAGCTGCGATCCGGAAATTGTCGAGATATTAAAACGTTTGGAAAAAGACGATTTACAGGTTTTCAATTATGATTTTGTGCACAAATATAAGAATCAGCATTTTCAAATAGAGTTTGACGAATCATGCGGAATGTATTTTGGCTTTCATGAAGGAAAACGGTTATATTTCTCAAAGGCAATAAAGGATAAAGAGGAAGCAGCAGACTATTACAGGGGGGTTCTGATGGAACAGGATCAGGAATCACCGCACAAATATACGGATGAGAGTTTTCAGGTAGAAAAAGGTGATGTTGTGGTTGATATCGGGGTTGCCGAGGGAAATTTTTCTTTACAGGTTATAGACCTGGTTTCCCGGCTGTACATCATTGAATCGGATGATGGATGGATTGAAGCACTTCGGGAAACTTTTAAAGATTATCAGGAAAAAGTCGTAATTATTAAAAAATTTATAACGTCCATGGACGATGGGAAATACGCCACACTGGATTCACTCATAGAAGAGCCGGTTAATTTTATCAAGATGGATATAGAAGGAAATGAGTGGGATGCTTTGCTGGGAGCGGAAAAATTGATTGGGAGATCGGAGAATCTGAAATGTGCGGTGTGTGCTTATCACGGAGATTTTGATGAAATTTTGATCAAGGATACTTTTAGAAAGTATGGAATGAATTTTTCCACAACACGAGGATATATGTGGTATCCGGATACAAACAGACAAACTTATATTTCCACCAGATTGTGCAGGGGAATTGTCAGAGGAATAAAAAATTAGATCAGGTAAAAAATGAAATTAGGTATAAGTAATTTGAAAAACGAAAAGAGCGATAAAGAAACACTTGCCATCGTTTCCATTTATGACAGAGATGGAATCATAGATGAGTATTTGATATTTTATCTGGCATCTTTAAGAGTGATAGCAGATTGTTTGATTGTGGCAGTCAATGGGGAGCTGACCCAAGGTGGAAGGGAGAAGCTTATGACTGTGGCAGATGAAATATACCTTCGCCCTAATACCGGTTTTGATTTTGGTGCATATAAAGATGTAATTAAGAATTATTTACGGGCGGAAGAATTAAAGCATTACAATAAAGTGATTTTATGCAACGACACCTGTTATGGACCATTTGTGTCGTTTGAAAATATTTTTGTGCAGATGCGGGAAAGAGATGCGGAATTTTGGAGCATGAATTATATAGAGGATCCACTGCTTCCTCATTTCCAATCGTATTTTATGGTTTTCGCTGGTAGCGCAATCGGGCTGTTGGCGGATTTTCTGGAGAATGAGGTGGACAGCGGCATTGTTAATCCGATACAAGCCTGTGGGTATGAGCATGGACTGAGCGAGATCATTTTGTCGAGCGGAATCAGGACAGATTATTACACATCAGACGTGAAAGAATATCACGATCTGGATATTTTCGGGGCGCCGGATTACGCGTTGGAGCTGCTTGGACTTCCACTGTTGAAAAGAAGGGCGTTTTCGGATGAATTATCTTTCAAGGATAATTGCAGGAGAGCACTTCATATGGTTGCCAAAAGGGGAAGCTATCCAATAGCCTATATTCTGGAAAATGTTTACAGAATATATCACCATGATGTTTCAAAAGCTTTGCAGAAGTCATACATAACGGAAATGAGTTTTTTTGAAAAGAACTATACCTCGCGAGAGGAAGTAATCGCGTTCTGTAGAAACCATAAAAAAGTATATCTCTATGGAAACGGTTATATGTCAGTACTGTTTATGGCGAGGTTTCAAAGATATATGAATGCATTTGGCGGCTATGTGGTTTCGGATGAGTATTACGTACCAACACAAGATCAAACAGAGCGGGTATGCAGGCTGTCGCAGACAGACCCAGAAGCCCCGCTTATCGTGGCCATGACTGAAAAGATGGCAATACAGATAACAGACAAGGTTAGAGAGCGGAAAAATGTTCTGTTTTTGTCAATAGATCCGAAAAGGATAAAATATGTGGAAGAGAGGAAAAGCGAATGAAAAAAGCAATTATATACGGAACGGGGAATTATTATGCGCAGAACAAGGAAAAGCTTCCGAAGGATTTAGAGATTGTAGCTTATGCGGACAGTAATCCAAATAACGCGACCTCACAGAATGGAAAGCTGTTTCAGAATCTTCCAATGCTGTTGCCGGAAGAATTTGAAACGGTGGCATATGATGTGGTCTATATCTGTACTGAGTATGCCGCAGGAAATGTTATTTTTCAACGTTTATCTGCGGCGGGGATTGGTTCCGATCGTATCTTTTTTCTGAATCGAATAGATAGGTCAGTAGATTGGAAATATAAAAAGACAGAGGATCGAAAAGGTTATCTGTCTACAGTAGACGGGATTACAGTTCGGGAAAGATATTTGACCGATTTTGATATTGTTGTCGAGGTACTTGTCAATAATTCGTATGGATTCTCATTTACGGATGAGGATTTTGTTGTGATTGATATTGGCATGAATGTTGCCATTGCTTCTTTATATTTTGCAAAGCAGCCAAATGTGAAAAAGGTTTATGGATTTGAAGCTTTTTCGGATACTTATGAACAGGCTGTTGCCAATATTGCCCTGAATCCGCCGGAAATCAGAGATAAAATCGTGGCTCAAAATTTTGCGCTGTCAGACGAAAACGGAAAGATGATGGTGGCGATATCGGCAGAAGAGACAGGCTGGAGAAATATTTTTTTCAGAGATGAGAGCAAACGTCAGGTAGAAATCGAATGTCGGGATGCGGGGGAAGTAGTCAGCGATATTCTGAATCGACATAAAGAAAAAATTGTTTTAAAGGTTGATACAGAAGGTGCAGAATTTATAATATTCGAAGCGCTTGAACGGGCAGGGTGTTTTGAAAAGATTGATGTGATCATGATGGAATATCATGGAGATTCTGGGAAACTGATTTCTATATTAAATAAATATGGTTATAAATATTTTATACAGGGAAAAAGGAACGTTTGCGGATTGATTCATGCGGTGAAGTAGGAGAGCATATGGAGAGGACTGAACTTACATACGATGGGCTTTGTGGTATGATTGGAAAATGTCTTGCACCGGTGTCTTACGAAGTGTTTCAACAGAGGAGAAAGCTTCTGGTGATTGCAATCAGCGAAGAGGTACGGTTTCAGAAGAGCATTCAGAAAATTGAGGAATGCAATCCAAATATCGAGCTTATCATTGTCGCTCAGATGGAGCTTAAGAAGGTGCTGGACGGGATTTACAATGACAGATATCAGGTGGTTGGGTGGAATGGGAAATATACGGTGGAACTGGTAGACAGAGTAAAGTCTGAGGCAGACATTAGCGGAACCGATGGATTCCTTTATTTTACACAGCATTCGGTAAATTTACGGGATAAGAACATGATCAACATTGCACAACGTTTACAGAAAGAGGCGGATATTCGAGTTTACAGTGACGTGGTGGGGTATGAGTTGTATGAATATCACAACCTTCCGTTGTACAGCCAGGGCATTAAAGTGTATGAGGAGATCAACCATCTGATCAGTTTGCAATTGATGGATGTGACCAGGGAGGGCAGAGCATGAAGATTGGTGTTTTGTCTATGTATAAAGAAAAAGAAATCACAGGGATTAATAAGGTCACTATGGGATTGATGGAAGAACTCTTGAAGCTGGATCGGGAAAATGATTATGTGTTTCTTGGGAAAACGGATTGGCTGCCTTTGGATATGGAGCATATACCCGTACTACCGGATGCAGGAGGCTCCGTTTTGCTCAATTATGCCATGTTAGCGCATCCGCTTGATATTGTTCATTCGCATTACCGTCCATTTGAGCTAAGCAGAGGCATTCCTTGCGCCAAGATACTCACTATTCACGATCTTATTCCACTCATATATCCCCAATGGTATGGGAGCCAGTTTGAATATTTTGATGTTTCCATACGTAGATGTGCAAAAGAAGCTGACAAGATTATAGCGGTTTCGGAATGCACTAAGCAGGATATTATCGAGTATTATGATATTATGCCGGAAAAGATCGATGTGGTGTATAACGGGCTGTCTCCGACAAAACTGTTTGCGGATGATGCCGAAGGGCAAAGTGTGCCTGAATTGGAAAATACGGATTTTATTTTTTCGGTTTCCGGGCTTGGTCCACACAAAAATCAGGCTGGTTTGGCAGAAGCGTTTCTTCTTTATAAGAAGCGTCATCCAGAGTCAAAGGTAAAGCTGGTATTAACAGGACCTGTGCGGAAATATGAGGTGGTTAGGGAAATCTTTGCGAAAAACGCGAAAGTGGCAGAGAATGTGGTGTTTACAGGATTCGTAAGCGATGCACAGCTAATATGGCTGTATAGAAAGGCTTTGGCATTTATTTATGTTTCTTATTATGAAGGATTTGGGCTGCCGATACTGGAGGCTCTTTCTGTAGGAAAGGCAGTTATTTGTGCGAATGCTGCTTCCATGCCGGAAGTGGGTGGGGATGCAGTGGCATACTGTGATCCGCATGAGGTGGAAACGATAGAGGCGGCGATTGACAGGGTAGTGTCGGATGAATCATACAAAAAGAGTTTAGAGGAAAGGGCAGCAGAACAGGCATCCCGGTTTTCGTACAAAAAAGCGGCGGGCGAGATGATGCAGATATATGAGTCTTTTCGGAACGGATATTGAGGAAAAATTATGGCAGGGAACAGAAAAAGAATCTTACACATGACGCCGCCGATCATCAACAATGGCGTATACAAATACATCTTTAACCAGATGGAATACATAGACAGGGAACGCTTTCAGTTTGACTTTCTGACCAGGAACCAAAAAGCATTGGCGGCCACGAAAGAATACCAAAAATACGGATTTGGCATACAGACATTCTGTAATACGGAACGAAACAACGAAGAGGATCTTCGGAAAGAGATTACGGCGGTTCTGTGTCAAGGGTATGATGCGATTCATCTCCACACCAGTTTTTGGCGGGGATTTCTGATCGAACAGATTGCCATGGAGATGAAAATACCAAAGGTGATCGTACATTCACATAGCACGTGGGTCGATGTGAAGGATGATAAGAAGCGGGAAGAGATTCTGCGGCTACATAATGCATACAAAGAAAAGTTTGACTTTCGATATGCGACTGATGTCTGTGCCTGTTCTTGTCTGGCGGGAGATTGGCTGTATGGGGACGGGATTCCCAGGGAGAAGATACAGATATTGCCCAATGCGGTCAATATAGAAAAATACAGTTTCCAACCTAAGATACGGGACAGGCTGCGAAAAGAAATGGGGATAGAGGACAGGATCGTTGTCGGAAATGTGGGGCGGTACTGTTACCAGAAAAATCAAGAGTTTTTGATAAAGGCTTTTGTGAAGGCGAGGGAGCACAATAAAAAGCTTTTCCTGCTGCTAGTCGGTGGGGGAGAATTGAAGCAGGAACTAAAGAAGCTGATACATGATTTGGCATTAAAATCTGATGCATGTTGCCTGAGCTGGCAGGATAATGTGCAGGATTATTTTCAGATAATGGATGTGTTTTGTCTTCCTTCGCGGTTTGAGGGATTAGGCATTACCAGTGTTGAGGCGCAAGCCGCCGGATTAAAGTGTCTGTTGTCTGACACGATACCAAAAGAAGCTGGAGTGACAAATCTTGCTGTGTTTCTGCCGCTTGATAAGCAGATCTGGGCGGAAGAATTGGCACGGTGTGTACCGTCGGGGGAGCGTGAAGACAAAGAGGCAGAGATCGGGCAGGCGGGATATGATATTAAAACCGCGGTAAAGAAGCTGGAGAGACTGTATGAGTGAAACAAAGAAAAAAATATATATTGCAGGAGCGCATTCTAGGGGGAGGACACTGCGCGCATATTTGGAATATCTTTACCCAGAGCTGGAAGTTGCGGCGTTTCTTGTTGATGATATGTCGGAAAATGCAGAGACAGTTGACGGACTGCCAGTGCGGCTGATTGGACAGGGGCTGCATACAAAGTACCCAGTTTATATTGGTATGCGTGGGGCAAATCATGAAAAGGTGGCAAAAGAGCTTCGTGATGCTGGAATAAAGGAGATTATTCCGGTAACAGTTGAACTGGATATGCAGCTTCGCAATGCGTATGTCCGCAGATATGCCAAGGACAGTGGCAGGACATTTCATGTGATAGATGAGCTGCCGACGGGAGAGTAACAGATGGAGGAAATGACAGCTAGAATTTATGTTGCAAGTTCTATCTTTGATAAGCCGTTGCAGGACAACTATACCTTTATAAGAGAAGAAGTTGTTTTGCAAGTGGGAGCGGCGCTGACAAAAGAACGAATATCAAATGATGTAATTACAGACTGTGAAGGGGAAAATATATCTATAAGGAATAAGCAGTTTTGTGAGCTTACGGGGCTTTACTGGATATGGAAGAACGCTCGTGAGGATTATGTGGGACTGGTACATTATAGGAGACATTTTCTTCTGCCTGAGAATTGGCTGGAACGGATGAAGGAGAATCAGGTTGATGTGATTCTGCCAGTGCCTTTGTATGTTGCACCGAGTATTGCAGGGAATTATATGGAGCGACATATTGCATCAGACTGGGAGTATCTAATGACGTATTTTCGCAAAGAGCTTCCTGAGGAGTATAAAGAGGCGGAGAGGATCTTTAATGGGAATCTGTATTCGCCTTGTAATATGCTTATTGCACGAAAAGAGGTATTGGACAGGTTGTGCGAATGGATGTTTCCGATTCTTTTTGCGGTTGCAAAGCAGGGGGGCAAAAAAGAAAATAGTTATTTAAACCGCTATCCCGGGTTTATCTCAGAGCGGTTGCTCACGTATTTTTTTGAGAGCCGAAACAGTGAGTACAGAGTGGTGTATGCCAACAAAAATTTTTTGAAATAAACGGAAAACGAAAGGTGGAAAACCAATGGATATCGAATTAACAGCATCCATGATGTGCGCGAACTATGGCAATCTGGAGAAGGAAGTAAGAGACCTTGAGGAGGGCGGCATCGATTCTTTTCATATCGATATCATGGACGGGCGTTATGTGCCGAATTTTGCCATGTCTTTAAATGACATGAGGTATATTGCGCAGGCTGCTGAAAAACCGTTAGACGTTCATCTGATGATCGAACATCCGAACAACAACATACATATCTTTTTGGACAAGCTGCGTCAGGGTGACACAGTGTACATCCACCCGGAGGCGGAGTACCATCCATCCACGACGTTGCAGAAGATAATCAACGCCGGGATGACACCAGGGATTGCAATTAATCCGGGAACCAGTATTGAGACCGTAATGGAAATGCTCGTCATTGTGAAAAAGGTGTTGGTGATGTCAGTTAATCCCGGAAATGCGGGACAGATGTATTTACCGTATGTCGGGAAGAAAATTACCAGGCTTCTTGCAATAAAAGATGAAATGCATTTTGAGATATATTGGGATGGGGCGTGCAGTGCAGATAAAATCAGGCAGTATGCGCCCAGAGGAGTGAAGGGGTTCGTACTTGGGACGACCCTCCTTTTCGGGAAAGATGCATCCTATGGGGAGACTCTTAAGGACATCAGGAAACTGAAATTTTAAGAGTGTGATGGAAGAAGGGATTGATATGGTAACTGTGTTGGTTTTGTCGGGCGGAAGTGGAACAAGGATGGGAATGGATATTCCGAAGCAGTACATAAAAGTAAACGGCAGGACAGTGATATCCTACTGTCTTGAGAGGTTCATTGCTCATAATATGATTGATGCGGTTCAGATTGTGGCGGATGAGGTATGGCGAGAGATGATTTTGGAAACTGTGAACCATCTGTGTCAGGCTGTAGACAGGGGGGCTTTGGACAGAAGCTTATCCGAAAGTGATTCGGCATACAGGGTAAATGTGGGAAAGTTCCGTGGATTCTCCGCACCCGGTAGAACCAGACAGCATTCAATCTTTAACGGGCTTAATGATATCAGGAAATATGCCAGAGATTCGGATTATGTATTCGTACACGATGCGGCAAGACCTTTTGTTTCTTTTTCCCTGATTGCGGACTGTATAGAGGCTGTGAAAGGTCATGATGGTGTACTTCCGGTGCTGCCCATGAAGGATACAGTGTATTTCAGTGGGGATGGCAGGAAAATTTCGTCGCTATTGGAACGCAGCAGGGTTTATGCGGGACAGGCGCCGGAACTTTTTGTGCTAGGCAAATATTATGAGGCGAACAGGCAGCTCTCTCCAGATGGAATCTTGAAAATTAACGGTTCAACAGAGCCAGCCGTACTGGCAGGAATGGACATTGTCATGATACCGGGGGATGAGAAAAATTTTAAGATTACAACGGCAGCAGACTTAGAGCGTTTCCAGGAAATCGTGCAGAATAACAAAATGATAGAGCCACCAGGTTAGTGACTCTATCGTTTCTGATTAATTGGTTGTATACTTTCTTTTCTGGCATTATGCGTTTGATTCTGATTTTCAGGCGTAACCTTTTGGGTTATCGCATTGAATTGATTCTGATTCTTTTGCGCTTGAATTTGTTCTTGTGCTTTCTTATTCATATTTTCACCTCATAAATAGTATTCACAATTTGATGCGAACTATACCAAAATATAAATCCTGCTGACATTGTTCCTTTGGACGCCCGTGTACATAAAAAGATTCCTATACCAGATTTGGTATAAGAATCTTTTCTCTTGTCTTAATTTAATCATTGGGCTTTAAGCACTGTTTTTATGCAGATTTATTTTTGGTATGAACCTTCCTTCTGCCCTTAGCACGTTTTTTGTCAGCGTGTTTCTCGGAATGCTTGTCAGAACGATTTTTCTTATCTATGGAGGCTCCCTGAATGGTGTTTTTTGTGGTTTCATCTGCATTCTGCTGCGCTGCAGTTTCTAATGTTACTGCTTCCTTGACATCTTTTGTTTCTTTCACGTCAGTTGTTTGCTGAACGTCAGTTGATTCTTTTACGCCAGTTGATTCCTTCACGTCAGTTGTTTGCTGAACGCCAGTTGATTCTTTCACGCCAGTTGTCTGCGTCACGTCCATTGATCCCTGAACCGCTGTGAGCTCGTCAGCCGCTGTTGTCGCCTCAGCGGTGTTTAGATTTTTGAGGGCAGTGGAGAGCATCAGCTTGATACGATTTAACTGATTAACCTCCGAAGCACCCGGATCATAGTCGATGGCAACGATATTTGCCTCAGGATGACGTTTTCGAAGTTCTTTGATGACACCCTTGCCGACAACATGGTTTGGCAGGCAGCCAAAGGGCTGTGTACAGACGATATTGGGTGTATCCGTGTGGAGCAGCTCTAGCATCTCTCCCGTGAGGAACCAGCCCTCGCCAGTCTGATTGCCAAGAGAGACAATTGCCTCCGCATTTTTTGCAGTCTCATAGATATCAGCTGGCGGAATAAAATGACTGCTGGCGGCAAAAGCATCGCTCATGGGTTTTCGAAGCGACTGGATTGCCTTGATGCCAAGTCTGCAAAGTTTTGCTGCTTTTTTGCTGGTGCCAAGGTTTTCTGCTTTGTAGAGCTGATTGTAGAAGCAGTAGAACATAAAGTCCATGAGGTCAGGTACAACGGCTTCTGCGCCCTCGTGCTCCAGAAGTTTCACAAGATGGTTGTTGGCAGCGGGAGAGAATTTAACTAAAATCTCACCGACAATGCCGACGCGCGGTTTCTTGATATCAAGTACTGGGATGGCGTCAAACTCTGCAATCATTTCGCGGCACATTTTTTTGTAGGTATGAAAGGACATGTACTTTCGTCCGAGGAAGTCACAGCACTTTTTAATCCATTTCTGGTGTACTTCGTTGACCGCGCCAGGAACAGCCTCATAAGGGCGCATTCTGTAGACACACCGCATAAAGATATCCCCAAAGTTTATCGCATATACAACGCGCAGCAAAAGCATTGGTGTCACTTTGAAACCGGGGTTGCTCTCAATCTTTGACAAGTTGATTGAGATGACCGGAATGTGCTGATAACCTGCTTTTTCCAGTGCGCGGCGGATAAAGCCGATATAGTTTGTTGCGCGGCAGCCGCCGCCGGTCTGTGACATGACGACTGCGAGGCGGTCTGTATCATATTTGCCGGAGAGGACTGCTTCCATAATTTGACCGACAACGAGCAAGGATGGATAACATGCATCGTTGTTGACGTATTTTAGCCCCATATCTATACTGCCCTTGTTGTCATTGTTCAGGATGACCAGATTGTAGCCGTATCTTCGGAACGTCGGCTCTAGGAGGTCAAAGTGAATCGGGGACATCTGGGGACAAAGTATTGTATAGTTTTTGCGCATCTCTTTTGTGAAGAGAACTCTCTTCATGCTGCTTGGCTGGATGGTCCGCTCCTGATGACGTTCCTCGCGCACGCGGATGGCGGAGAGCAGAGAGCGGATACGGATGCGTGCAGCGCCAAGATTATTGACTTCATCTATTTTCAGGCAGGTATAGATTTTGCCTGAATTCGTCAATATATCATTGACCTGATCGGTTGTGACAGCGTCCAATCCACAGCCAAAGGAATTGAGCTGAATTAAGTCTAAATCATCCCGCGTCTTTACATAGCTTGCGGCGGCGTAAAGCCTTGAATGGTACATCCATTGATCAGATACGATCAGCGGACGTTCCGGCTTTGCCAAGTGCGATACCGCATCTTCGGTAAGCACAGCAATACCGTAGGAATTTATGAGCTCTGGAATGCCGTGGTTGATTTCGGGGTCAATATGGTATGGACGACCTGCGAGCACAATGCCGCGCGCATGATTTTTCTCAAGATATGCGAGGACTTCCTCACCTTTTCGGGACATGTCTTTGCGGACGTTGTCAAGCTCATCCCATGCGGCGTTGACGGCCTCCCTTAACTCAGCGGCTGGGATATCTGGAAATTCCTTCTCGAGCGACTGCAAAATCAAGGCTGGCTCGCGGAAGGACATAAACGGATTTTTGAAAACGACCTCGCCGCGTCCGATGGCTTCTACATTGTTTTTGATATTTTCAGAGTAGGAGGTCACAATCGGGCAGTTGTAATGATTGTTCGCCTCATCAAACTCATTCCGCTCATAAAACAGCGCAGGATAGAAGATAAAGTCCACCTTCTGCTGAATGAGCCACTCCACATGTCCATGAGCAAGTTTGGCGGGATAGCACTCAGATTCACTCGGTATGGACTCGATCCCCATCTCATAAATTTTCCTGTTTGAAAGCGGTGAGAGCACGACCTGGTATTTGAGTTTGGTAAAGAACGTATACCAGAAAGGATAGTTCTCGTACATATTCAGGACTCTCGGAATGCCGACGCGTCCGCGGACTGCCTCGATTTCTGGGAGCGGTATGTAGGAGAACAAGCGCTCAAGCTTGTACGCAAATAAATTTGGAATATCACTGTCTGTCTTGGTCTTTCCCAGACCGCGCTCACAGCGGTTGCCGGATATGTAACTTCTGCCATCCGAAAATTTGTTGACTGTCAGTCGGCAGGAGTTCGTGCAGCCTTTGCATTTTACCAGTGAGGTGGTGAAAGCGAGTTCATTGATCTGGTCAATGCTCAACATGGTTGTCGTGTTTTCTGGTGCTGCCTGGTAGCGTTCTCTTGCGATCAGCGCCGCGCCGAAGGCACCCATAATCCCTGCGATATCGGGGCGGATAACCTCACAGCCCGCGATTTTTTCGAAACTGCGCAGTACGGCATCGTTGTAGAACGTTCCGCCCTGCACGACAATATTTTTGCCAAGCTCGCTGGCATCAGAGACTTTGATGACTTTGAACAGCGCATTTTTGATGACAGAGTAAGCAAGACCAGCGGAGATGTCAGAAACTTCTGCGCCTTCCTTCTGCGCCTGCTTTACCTTCGAGTTCATAAATACTGTGCAGCGCGTGCCAAGATCAATCGGATGTTTGGCAAAGAGCGCTGCCTTGGCAAAATCCTGTACACTGTAATTCAAGGATTTGGCAAAGGTCTCAATGAAAGAGCCGCAGCCGGAGGAACAAGCTTCATTGAGCTGTACGGAATCCACTGTCTGATTTTTGATTTTGATGCACTTCATATCCTGACCGCCGATATCGATAATGCAGTCCACATTGGGATTGAAGAAGGCGGCAGCATAGTAGTGTGCCACTGTCTCAACCTCGCCCTCATCCAGCATGAAAGCAGCCTTGAATAGTGCTTCGCCGTATCCTGTAGAGCAGGAGTGTACAATGGCAGCATCATCGGGAAGCAGACGGTAGATTTCCTGTATGGAGGCGATGGCAGTGTTCAGCGGACTTCCGTTGTTGCTGCTGTAGTATGAGTAGAGCAGTGTCCCGTCCTCCGCGACAACAGCAATTTTGGTCGTGGTAGACCCAGCATCGATGCCGAGAAAGCATTTGCCATGATAGTTGCGCAGGTCTGCATTTTTAACATGGTAAGAACCATGTCTGGACTGGAATGCATCGTATTCTTTTTCGTCAGCAAACAGCGGCTCCATGCGGGCAACTTCAAATTCCATTTTGATATCGGAGGAGAGCTTATCCACCATTTCGGACATGGAGAACTGAACATCCTGCTTGGCATTGAGCGCAGAGCCAATCGCTGCAAAAAGATGCGAGTTGGCAGTGTCGATAATGTGCTCCTCGTCAAGCTTTAAAGTACGGATGAATGCAGCCTTAAGCTCAGACAGGAAATGCAGCGGTCCGCCCAGAAATGCCACATGTCCGCGGATGGGTTTTCCACACGCAAGCCCGCTGATTGTCTGGTTGACTACTGCCTGAAAAATAGAAGCGGACAAGTCTTCCTTGGTAGCGCCTTCGTTGATCAGGGGCTGGATGTCTGTCTTGGCAAACACACCACAGCGCGCTGCGATGGTATAGAGTGACTTATAGTTTTTGGCAAATTCATTCAATCCAGTTGCATCCGTCTGAATCAATGAAGCCATCTGATCAATAAAAGAGCCTGTACCGCCGGCACAGATACCGTTCATGCGCTGCTCCACATTGCCGCCCTCAAAGTAGATGATCTTGGCATCCTCCCCGCCAAGCTCGATTGCGACATCTGTCTTAGGTGCGAGCTCTTGAAGTGAGGTGGACACAGCGATGACCTCCTGCACAAAAGGTACGCCTAAATGGTTGGCAAGCGTCAGGCCGCCGGAACCAGTGATCATCGGATGAAGAGCCAAGTTTCCCAGCTTTGCATATGCGTCCTGCAAAAGAGAGGAAAGAGTCTCGCGGATATTGGCGTAATGGCGCTGGTAGTCGGAGAAGAGCAGATTGTGTTCTGCATCTAAGATCGCAACTTTTACCGTGGTAGAGCCGATATCGATTCCGAGTGTATAGAACTCCTTATTTTTTTTATTCATGTAAATAACCATGCCTTTCTTAAAGATATATATAATATATGAAAAATAAAAACAAAATTTACTCGACGGTTTTAACATACATCTGCTATTATACGACAGTGTTTGTCAAAACGCAATAAACCACTTGATTAAAAGTTCGTGAAAACTTTATACTTTTTTGGAAAAATTTAACGAAATCTTTTGCGACAAATTATGAAATTGTTATATATGTATGAAGAAACTGGCGAAAATAATACTGTAAATCTAAAAAAAGTATTATTTTTCCATTGGTTAAAATGAGATTGGTTTACATTTTTGATTGTCAATGATATACTGGTTAGAAAAGTGAATTTATAAGGTGAAAGGCAGGAATGTAATATTATGGATTTTCTGAATAAAATGGAGCGGAAGTTTGGAAAATACGCAATCCCCAATCTTTCTCTATATCTGATTATGGGATATATTTTGGGGTATTTGCTGGCGTTTGTCAGCCCGGCAGTGTTGGATTTTCTGACATTAAATCCCTATCTGATACTGCATGGTCAGATTTGGCGGCTTGTCACATGGATCATTGTGCCGCCGTCAAGGCTGGATTTATTGACGATCGTGATGCTGATGTTTTATTATTCAGTGGGGACGAGTCTTGAACGGACATGGGGGACTTTTTACTATAATGTATATCTCCTGATGGGAATGCTCTTTACAATTATCGGAAGCTTTTTGGTCATGGGCATCAGTTATGTGCCGGGGGTCCAGGCTTATGATGCGCGGATGCTTCTGTATGGGACAGAGAATTATTTTAGGATGGTGTCAGGCAGCTTTAGCACTTATTTTGTGAATATGTCAATCTTTTTGGGGTTTGCAGCGACATTTCCAGAGGTACAGGTTTTGCTGATGTTTATTATTCCAATCAAGGTAAAGTGGATGGGGATTGCCTATGCAATTTTGTTGGGTGTGCAGTTTTTACAGAGTGATATTGTCGGCAAGATTGTCATTGGTGCATCTTTATTGAATTTTGTTCTGTTTTTCTTGATGACGCGCAGCAGTGGGATTGGGATGCGGATTTCGCCGCGGCAGGTGAAGAGACGGCATGACTACAACAGGGAAATCAAGCGGGCAAAGCCGATGAGTGTAGCAAAGCACAAGTGCGCCATCTGCGGCAAGAACAGCGAGGACAATCCAGAGGCAGAGTTTCGGTTCTGTTCGAAATGTAATGGAAATTATGAGTATTGCCAGGATCATCTTTTCACACATACACATGTTCAATGAGAAAGGGGAAACAGGCAGGTATGGAGTTCAATCATACAAATTTTGCGCAGGTTCTTGAGGAATTGAAGGATACTGCGAGGATGCAGGGCAATATGCTGACGAGTGAGCAGCTTGACGAGGCGTTTGGTCAGTGGCAGCTAGGAACGGAACAACTGACGCTGATACAGGATTATTTTCGAAATCATCATATTGGTATCGACGAGCCGGGGGATACGGAGGAGAATTTAACCGGACAGGATGTCAATTTCCTTGAAATATATCTGAAGGAATTGGAGGCATTACCTCCTGTATCGGACGGTGAGAAACGTGCTGTGATGATGTCTGCGCTGGCAGGTGACAGCGATGCGCAGGCGAAGCTGGTCGAGATTTATCTGCCGCAGGTGGTGGAGATTTCCAAGCTCTATGCAGGGCAAGGGGCATTTGTGGAGGATTTGATCGGTGAGGGCAACGTCGCGGCGGCTTCGGCTGTGACCATGCTGGATTGTGTGGATGGCATTGATGAGATGGAAGGCTTTATTGTCAGGATGATCATGGATGCGATGGAGGAGCTGATCAGCGAGGATTCTGACAATCGCCAGTTTGATGAGAATGTGCTGAACAGAGTCAATGAAGTGAACGATAAGGCAAAGGAACTGTATGACAGCCTTCTTCGGAAAGTGACCGTGCAGGAGGTGGCGCAGGAGCTTGGTATCTCAGAGGAGAATGTGCGGGAGGCAGTAGAGTTTGCGGCAAACCGTATTGATTATATCGCACTTTAGGGAGACAGGAATGGATATACAGAATAAAGATGATTTTAAATATGTTCTTCAGGATACGAACTGTGTCTATTTTGGCAGAGAGTTGACTTATGCTGAAATGATGGACAAGGAGGATGTGCCATTTAAGTTCAAGGCAGTCATCAGCGTGCATCTCGCAAGAGACATCGATTTGAGCACGAAGATGGCGGATCATATTTTGACCATATCGGACAGTATGTTTTCATACCGTGTATTGGAACAGCTGAAATTGACGGTGCGTGTCTGCTATAAGGAGCAGAAAAAGGGGCTGAATGGCAAAATAAAAGAGAAATGGATACACAAGGCATGTTCGCTCAGACAGTTTTGTGAAGAATACCGCAGTCAGGCAGCGCAGGGGGAAGTGATGATCGAGGATTTCTCTGTCTCAAAGCTTGCGTTGATGGTGCTTAGCATCTGAATGAATAGAAAAACTATATCAATAAATTATAGAAAGGATTTCTTAGATGAAAAAAATTGAAGACGTAACAGCATACGAGGTAATTGAGAAAAGGCAGATTGACGACATAGGCGCTATGAGCTGGCTTTTGCGGCACAAAAAGACAGGTGCAAGAGTTGCACTGCTGAGCAATGACGACGAGAATAAGGTGTTTTATGTCGGTTTTCGTACACCGCCCACAGACTCAACGGGAGTGCCGCATATTGTGGAGCATACTGTACTGTGCGGCTCGAAGGATTTTCCGGTAAAGGACCCGTTTGTGGAACTGGTGAAGGGGTCCTTAAACACCTTTCTGAATGCCATGACATACAGCGACAAGACAGTTTATCCAGTTGCAAGCTGCAATGACAAGGATTTCCAAAATTTGATGCATGTGTATCTCGATGCAGTTTTTTATCCCAATATCTATCAGGAAAAGAAAATATTTCAGCAGGAGGGCTGGCATTATGAACTGGAGGATGCAGACAGTCCGCTTGTATTAAACGGCGTTGTCTACAATGAAATGAAGGGCGCTTTTTCGTCCCCGGATGAGGTACATGACAGGGAAGTCGTCAATTCTTTGTTTCCCGACACACCTTATGGGGTGGAGTCCGGCGGCGATCCGAAGGTGATTCCAAAGCTTACGTACGAGCAGTTTCTTGAGTTTCATGGAAAATACTACCACCCTTCTAACAGCTATATCTATCTGTATGGAAATATGGATATGGCGGAGAAGCTCGAATGGATGGATGAGAAGTACCTAAGCCAGTTTGACAGCTTGGAGATTGATTCTGCGCTGAGAATGCAGGCGGCGTTTGAGAAGCCCGTTGAGACATACAAGGAATATCCCATCATGGAGGGAGAGTCTTTGGAAGATAACACGTATTTATCGTATAATACGGTTGTGGGAACGAGTCTTGACAAAGAACTGTATTATGCGATGGAGATCTTGGAGTATGCGCTGTGTACTGCTTCGGCAGCGCCACTGAAATTAGCGTTGATTCATAAGAATATTGGCACAGAAGTGTATTCTGTATACAATAACGGGATCTATCAGCCGTATTTTTCGATTGTTGCGAAGAATGCGAATGTCTCGCAGAAGGAAGAGTTTGTTGAGACTATCGAAAGTGAGCTTGCCCGTATCGTGAAGGAGGGCATTGACAAGAAATCCCTGCTTGCAGGTTTGAATTACTATGAGTTTCGATACAGAGAGGCAGATTTTGGCTCATATCCCAAGGGATTAATGTACGGCTTGCAGATGTTTGATTCCTGGCTGTATGACGACCATATGCCGTTTGACATGATTGAAGCAATCGAGATTTTTAAGGACTTAAAAGAAAAAATTAACACAGATTACTATGAAAGATTGATAGAAAAATATCTGATCAAGAACCAGCACAAGTCAATCCTGGTGGTGGCGCCCAAAGAAGGGCTTACCGCAAAGGAGGAGAAAGAGCTTGCAGAAAGGCTTGCAGCTTATAAGGCGAGTCTGTCAGACGAGGAGCTTGCGCAGATCGTGGCAGATACAAAGGCGCTGCATGCATATCAGGAAGAAGAGGATTCCCCAGAAAAGCTTGCGCTGATACCGATGCTTAAGCGCGAGGACATGAAAAAGGAAGCCGAGGATTTTGTCAATGAGGTTCGCAGCATCGGGGATACTAAGGTGCTGTTCCACGATATCCAGACAAACGGCATTGGCTACATCAAGTTTATTTTTGATGCCGCCAACATTCCAGCAGAGTTGTTTTCCTATATTGGAATCCTGAAAAATGTATTGGGATATGTTGATACGGACAGGTACAGTTATGGTGCGCTCTGCAATGAGATCAACATCCATACAGGGGATATAGTGAGCAGTGTCAACACCTATGTGAATGCGAAGAAGCTAGATGAGTACAAGCTTACGTTTGAAGTCAAGACAAAGGCGATGTACGATGAATTGCCCGCGGCATTTGATTTGATGACAGAGATTATGACTGCCTCAAAGTTTGAGGATGAGGGCAGGATTCTTGAAGTCCTTGAGGAGTTAAAGTCTATCATGCAGGGGAATATGCTCTCAGCGGGACATTCCTTTGCCGCTGTGCGGGCGATGGCGTACTTTAGCGAGACCGCGGCAGCGTCAGAGCTTGTGAATGGCCTGCCCTGTTATCGTATGCTTGAGAAGCTCACGGAGGACTTTGACGGCAATAAGGGCGTGCTGATCGCAAAGCTTGAGGAGCTGACTAGATGCATCTTTAGACCAGAGAATCTGCTGGTGGACATCACTGCTACAGAGGAAGGATTTGACCGCATCAAGGAGCTTGTGCCGCCGATGAAGGCAAAGCTATTTACGGAGCCTGTGAAGAAGGAACGTTTTGAGATCGCCACTGTGAAGAAGAACGAAGCATTCTCCACGTCGGCACAGATTCAGTATGTGTGCAAGGCAGGAAATTATATGCACAATACAGAGTATCAGTACACGGGCGCGCTGCGGGTGTTAAAGGTAATGCTGCGGTACGACTATCTCTGGATTAATGTGCGTGTCAAGGGTGGTGCATACGGCATCATGTGTAATTTTGGCAAGACCGGAGACAGCTATCTTGTGTCTTACAGGGACCCAAATCTCAAAAAAACTGTTGACATTTTTGAGAAAACAAGCGATTATTTAAGAGACTTTCTTGCGGACGAGCGCACGATGACAAAATATATCATCGGTGCTGTCAGTGACATGGATGTGCCGATGACGCCGGTTGTCAAGGGCAGCCGTTCCTCAGCCGCATATCTGACAAATCTTGATTTTGCGGAGGTGCAGCGCGAGCGCGATGAGGTGCTGTCATGCAGTCAGGAGGATATCAGAAGACTGGCTGGTTATCTTGATGCTGTCATGGCAGAGGATGCTGTCTGCGTGGTTGGCAATGGACAGATGATTGAGGAAAATAAGGAACTGTTTATGAAAGTAGAGAATTTGTTTCACTAAGACAGTTGAGGATTAAACTATTACAGATAGGAAAAGGTAGGATGAAGGAAACGCATAAATCAGGCTTTGCCGCGCTGATTGGCAGGCCGAATGTGGGAAAATCGACATTGATGAATTGTCTGATCGGGCAGAAGATTGCGATAACGTCCAAGAAACCGCAGACAACAAGAAACCGCATACAGACCGTGTACACTTCCGAGGAAGGACAGATTGTCTTTGTGGATACGCCCGGTATCCACAAGGCAAAAAACAAGCTGGGAGACTATATGGTGAATGTGGCGGAACACAGTCTGCGGGAGGTGGATGTCATCCTGTGGCTGGTGGAGCCGACGGATTATATTGGTGCAGGGGAGCAGCATATCATCGAGCAGCTCAAAAGGGTAAAAACACCAGTTATTTTAGTGATCAATAAAATCGATACAGTGCGGAGAGAGCAGCTTCTTGAATATATCGATATCTACAGGAAGCAGCTTGACTTTGCAGAGGTTGTGCCAGTGTCGGCATTAAAGAAGGATAATACGGATGTTCTCATCGCACAGATTATGAAATATCTGCCGTATGGTCCGGCATTCTATGACGAGGATACGATCACGGACCAACCGACGAGACAGATTGTGGCGGAGCTGATTCGGGAGAAGGTGCTGCGCAGTATCGATGAGGAAATCCCTCATGGTGTGGCAGTGACCATCGAGTCTATGAAATATGGCAAAAAGCTTGTGGAGATCAATGCGACAATCATCTGCGAGCGTGATTCACACAAAGGAATTATCATCGGAAAGGGCGGTCAGATGCTCAAAAAGATTGGCTCTATGGCGCGCACTGAGATTGAGGAGCTTTTGGAGCAGCACGTCAATCTTCAATTGTGGGTGAAGGTCAAAAAAGACTGGCGCGACAGTGATTTTCTGATCAAGAATTTTGGATATGACCCAAAAGAAAATGAACCGTGAAAATGAATAAAATCGTCCCATAAGCACACTCTATTGATGTGGACGCTGTGCACAATACAGAAAGGACAGGGACGAGCAATGTACGAGGATGGATGGAGCCGGTTTATACAGACAGGACAGGTACACGATTATCTGGCTTACAAGGGGCATCCTGAGATGGAAGAAGCCAACAGTAAGGCAGGAGAGACACATGAGTACAAGTATGCAGGATTTTGTGATACTGACAGGGATTGTTATCAAGGCAGAGCCGATTGGGGAGTACGATAGAAGAGTAGTGCTCCTCACAAAAGAGAGAGGGAAGATATCAGCCTTTGCCCGGGCTTCTAGGAAACCCGGCAACAGGCTGATGGCACCGACCAATCCCTTTTCTTTTGGGCAGTTCAAGATTTATGCAGGCAGAAGCGCCTACACAATGTCTGATGCGGACATTTCGAATTATTTTGAGGAGCTGCGCCAGGATTTTGCAGGCGCCTATTATGGCATGTACTTTTTGGAAATCTGCGATTACTATACAAGAGAGAACAATGATGAGACCGGAATGCTCAAGCTTTTGTACCAGTCGCTTCGCGCATTGTCAGCACCGAATTTTGAGAACCGACTGGTGCGGTATATATTTGAGTTAAAGGCTATCATGATAAATGGAGAATTTCCAGGGCTGGGTGCACAGGACAAGCTGATGGAGTCAACCGCATTTACAATTGATTACATAATGAAAACGCCTGTCGAAAAGCTTTTTTCATTTCATGTAAAGACAGAAGTATTGCAGGAATTGGGACTTTATAGCAGGAAGATATGCCAAAGAGTGATGGACAAAAATTTTAAAAGTCTTGAAATACTTGAAAATATTGATTAAGTTGTTTATAATATAACACAATACTTTTTATGCACATGGGCGTCCAAAGGAACAATGTCAGCAGAAGCTGACAGACGCCTGGCGCGCGAGTAGGGGAAAGGGTTTTCCCCTACTCGATTGAAACGAATGTAGGATGGAAAAGGTTATGAGGATAGGAAAAACAATTACGCTAATGATGTGTATCTGTGTGCTGGGACTTGCTGCATGTGGAGAGAAAACGCCGGATACAAAGGACGAGCTGGCGCCGGCATCGACAAAATCTTCTGTTTCGGTCAACAAGGATGGGAGCATCGTCAGTACAATTGTCGAAGATTTTGTGGAGAGTTATTATGATGTGGAGGGATTAAAGTCTATGATCGAGTCCTCCATTGCTGCCTATAAGGCAGAGAATAGCGCTGCTGAAATCAAGTTAAAAAGCTGCAAAGCGAAGGATGGCGTAGCGAATGTGGTCATAGAATTTGGTGATTATCAGGCTTATGCAGGATTTAATCAGGAAAATTTCTTTGTTGGGACGATCAAAGATGCAAATATGGCAGGCTATGATTTAAATGTAACGCTGAGCGCAGTTTCAGAGAAGTCTGAAAATGTGACAGTTTCGAAACCAGAGCTTTTGGGAATGGGGGACAGTCATGTCGTCATAGTGGAAAACGTGGAGAATCAGGAGGCGGAACCAGACCTGATGCGGGTTGATTGCTTTGGCGAAATACTTTATGTGGGGGATGGCGTCACCGCCGTGGGAAAAAAGAGCGTGAATGTATCCTATTCAGAAGGCAGCAAAATGATTGTTTTTAAATAACATAAATAATTATGAGGTTAGGAGAACATGAGATGGAAAAGACATTGGACAAAATTGTAGCGTTATCAAAAAGCAGAGGATTTGTGTATCCTGGTTCTGAGATTTACGGCGGACTTGCCAACACATGGGATTACGGCAATCTAGGCGTCGAGCTGAAGAATAACGTAAAACGCGCATGGTGGCAGAAGTTTATCATGGAGAATCCATACAATGTAGGTGTGGACTGTGCGATCTTAATGAATCCGCAGACATGGGTGGCATCTGGGCATCTGGGCGGATTTTCAGACCCTCTGATGGACTGCAAGGAGTGTCATGAGCGCTTCCGTGCAGACAAGCTCATTGAAGATTATGCCGGTGAGAACGGTATCGCGCTGGACAAGCCGATTGACGCCTTCTCGCAGGAGGAGATGAAGCAGTTTATCGAGGAGAAGAATATCGCTTGCCCGACCTGCGGCAAACATAATTTTACCGATATCAGACAGTTTAATCTGATGTTTAAGACGTTTCAGGGCGTGACGGAGGATGCGAAGAATACGGTTTATTTAAGACCGGAGACCGCACAGGGAATCTTTGTAAACTTTAAAAATGTACAGAGAACCTCCAGAAAGAAGATTCCATTTGGCATTGGTCAGATTGGTAAATCTTTCCGCAATGAGATCACACCGGGTAATTTCACCTTTCGCACTAGGGAATTTGAGCAGATGGAGCTGGAGTTCTTCTGCGAGCCGGGTACAGACCTTGAGTGGTTCCAGTACTGGAGAGGCTTCTGTCGTGACTGGCTTCTGAGCCTTGGCATCAAGGAGGAGGAGATGCGCCTGCGCGACCATGCGCCGGAGGAGCTGTGCTTTTACTCAAAAGGGACGACAGATATCGAATTTTTGTTCCCTTCAATTGGCTGGGGCGAACTCTGGGGAATTGCGGACAGGACAGACTATGACCTCACACAGCACCAGAATACATCAGGTCAGGATATGTCATACTTTGATGATGAGAAGAAGGAAAAATACATACCATATGTGATTGAACCATCGCTCGGCGCGGACCGTGTGGTACTTGCGTTTCTCTGTGCCGCCTATGACGAGGAGGAAATCGGCGAGGGTGATGTGAGAACTGTACTGCACTTCCATCCTGCAATTGCACCTGTTAAGATTGGTGTGCTGCCGCTCAGCAAGAAGCTGAATGAGTGCGCCGAAAAGATTTATGCACAACTGGCGAAAAAGTATAACTGCGAGTTTGATGACAGAGGAAACATCGGCAAGAGATACCGCCGTCAGGATGAGATTGGCACACCGTTCTGCGTGACATATGACTTTGAGTCTGAGCAGGACAATGCAGTCACGGTGCGTTTCCGTGATTCTATGGAGCAGGTGCGCATCAAGATTGATGAGCTGGATGCATATTTTGCAGACAAATTTGATTTTTAATGCACGGACTGAGGATATAGATTTGGGAGGAATGATTGTGAAAAACTATGGAGTAAACGAGCTTCGAAGAATGTTTCTTGAATTTTTCGAGAGCAAAGAGCATTTATCAATGAAAAGCTTTTCGCTGGTGCCGCACAATGACAACAGTCTGCTGATTATCAATTCAGGTATGGCGCCCTTAAAACCATATTTTACTGGACAGGAGATCCCACCGAGGCGTCGAGTGACGACATGCCAGAAATGTGTTCGAACAGGCGATATCGAGAATGTGGGAAAGACAGCGCGGCATTTGACTTTTTTCGAGATGCTCGGCAATTTTTCATTTGGTGATTACTTTAAGCACGAGGCGCTTAACTGGAGCTGGGAGTTTCTGACCAAAGTAGTAGGGCTGGACCCGGAGCGGCTTTATCCATCAATTTATTGTGAGGATGAGGAGGCGTATGACATATGGGTCAATGAGATTGGCGTACCTGCGGAGAAGATTACACGATTTTACCGTGACCCGGAAACGGGAGAGTGCGATAATTTCTGGGAGCATGGCGCTGGACCCTGCGGACCCTGCTCTGAGATTTATTATGACAGGGGCGTCAAGTATGGCTGCGGTAAGCCTGATTGCAAGGTAGGGTGTGACTGCGACCGTTTTATAGAAGTTTGGAACAATGTCTTTACACAGTTTGACGGTGATGGCAAAGGGCACTATGAGGAGCTTGCGCAGAAAAATATCGATACTGGTATGGGATTGGAGCGGCTTGCCGTCGTTGTGCAGGATGTCGATACAATATTTGATATCAATACGATGAAAGCGATCCGTGACAGAGTGTGTGAGCTGGCTGGCGTTACGTATCAGCAGGATGAGAAAAAGGACGTGTCGATCCGCTTGATCACAGATCATATTCGCTCGGCTACGTTCATGATTTCGGACGGCATTATGCCGACAAACGAAGGGCGCGGGTATGTGCTGAGGCGTATTATACGACGCGCGGCGCGCCATGGAAGGATGCTTGGTATCGAGGGCACCTTTATGGCTGACTTTGCGAAGACAGTCATTGATGAGTGTAAGGACGGCTATCCTGAGTTGGATGAGAAGAGAGATTTTATCTTTAAGGTGCTGACGCAGGAGGAAGAAAAGTTTAACAAAACGATCGACCAGGGGCTTGCGATTCTCGCTGATATGGAGGAGCAGATGCAGACAGCGGGTGAGAAGGTTTTATCGGGTGACAATGTATTTAAATTATACGATACCTATGGATTCCC
This sequence comes from uncultured Lachnospiraceae bacterium, assembly GCA_910586405.1. Taxonomy (GTDB): domain Bacteria; phylum Bacillota; class Clostridia; order Lachnospirales; family Lachnospiraceae; genus COE1. The sequence goes on along the minus strand of CAJUII010000005.1, from coordinate 17,849 downwards.
TGTAGACCTCACTTGTGAAATCTTAGAGGAAAAAGGCTTTTCGATTGACAAGGACGGATTCGACACCGCGATGGAGGCGCAGCGCACAAAGGCGAGAACTGCCAGGAAAGAGACAAATTATATGGGGGCGGATGCGACGGTATATGAGTCGATCGATCCGGCGATCACCTCTGTGTTTGTCGGCTATGATACGCTTGAAACGACATCAAAGGTTTCTGTGCTCACGACGGAGAGTGAGCTTGTGGAGGCGCTTTCAGATGGCGAGATTGGCACGATTATCGTTGACGAGACGCCGTTTTACGCTACGATGGGCGGACAGCAGGGAGATAAAGGCATGATCACCACGGCATCCGGTACGTTTGCAGTGGAGGATACTGTGAAGCTGCTTGGCGGGAAAGTCGGACATATCGGCAAGATGACCCACGGCATGATCAAAGTGGGCGACAAAGTGACGCTGAGCGTTGACAGGGCACTGCGCACGAAAATCTGTAAAAACCATTCTGCGACACACTTGTTGCAGAAGGCGCTCAGAGAGGTGCTGGGCACACATGTACAGCAGAAAGGTTCGTATCAGGATGGGGAGCGCACTCGTTTTGACTTTAGCCACTTCGAGGCAATGACACCTGAGGAATTGGCATCTGTAGAGCGCATGGTCAATGAGAAGATTGCGGAGAACATCGCAGTGGAGACACAAGTGATGACGATGGACGAGGCCAAAAAGACCGGTGCGATGGCACTGTTTGATGAGAAGTACGGCGAGACAGTGCGCGTTGTGTCCATGAGTGATTTCTCCAAAGAATTTTGTGGTGGTACACATGTGAAGAATACCGCAGATATCACGACCTTTAAAATTGTGTCCGAGAGTGGTATCGCTGCGGGAGTGCGCCGGATTGAGGCGCTTACAGGTGACAATGTGTTTGCATATTATCATCAGATTGAGGAGGAGCTTGCGGCGGCGGCGAAGGCAGCAAAGACAACGCCTGCAAATCTGTTAGAAAAGATTGAACATATGATGGCGGAGATCAAGGCACTCCAGAGTGAGAATGAATCCCTAAAGAGCAAGGCAGCCAAGGAGGCTCTGGGGGATGTCATGAATCAGGTGACGGAGGTGAAGGGCGTCAAGCTCCTCGCAGCCAGCGTCGATGGTGTCGATATGAATGGGCTGAGAGATCTGGGAGACCAGTTGAAAGTCAAGCTTGGGGAAGGTGTCGTTGTGTTGGCGTCCAGCATAGACGGCAAGGTAAATCTCGTGGCGATGGCGACAGACGAAGCGATGTCGAAGGGTGCCCACGCGGGCAATCTGATCAAAGGAATTGCTGGACTTGTTGGCGGCGGCGGCGGTGGACGTCCAAATATGGCACAGGCAGGCGGCAAAAATCCCGCTGGGATTGGACAGGCAATTGGACAGGTGAAGTGTGTACTTGAAGACCAGATACAATAGACCAGCTCAAAAATAAAAATTAATTTAAAAAATTAGAAAAATATTGAAAATAACTATTGACGTATACTTAATATGTGCTATAATCTGAAGTGTGCAATTAAGTATACCCGAACAGTCTGGCACACAATAATAGAGGCTGGAGGGAGGTTAGGTGTGATAGCATGTCAAATGTA
>CAJUII010000005.1:0-16225 GCA_910586405.1 uncultured Lachnospiraceae bacterium | reverse complement strand
CGAGACTTTGGATAGCGCTTTACGCAGATTTAAGAGAAGTTGCGCTAAAGCCGGAATTCAGCAGGAAATCCGTAAAAGAGAGCATTATGAAAAGCCAAGCGTAAAACGTAAGAAAAAGTCTGAAGCAGCTAGAAAGCGTAAATATAATTAATTTTAATTAATTGAATCAAAGTCCTTGGCTGTTTATGCCAAGGACTTTTGCGTATGAACTGGAAAAAAATAACAGGTATGAAGAAGCATTGACTGCATAGATTATTTTTGAAAGGTTCTGAGTGAGGAGTGAGATTATTGGATAAGATATCCATGTGGATGAGCAGGTATCAGTTTGGCGGGTATGATCTCTATCATCTTGTTGCCGGTTTTTTTCTGTTTAGTATTATTGGTTGGATGGTCGAGTCAATATATATGTCGTTATGCAATAGGAAATTGACCAACAGAGGATTTATGTCAGGACCATTTTGTCCAATATATGGAGTTGGGGCGACGCTGGGATATATTTTATTACATCCCTTTGCACATAATATCGTGGCATTGTACATAGTCGGAGCATTGCTGGCGACAATATTTGAATATCTGGTGGCAAAGCTCATGATGAAGCTATTCGGTGAAGTATGGTGGGATTACAATGATAAGTTCTGCAACTACAAGGGTGTGATCTGCCTAGAGAGCACGCTGGCATGGGGGCTGTATGCAGTCATTATTATCACATTTCTGTTTGAGAAGGTGATAAGTTTTATAGACCAGTATCCTAAGGCATGGGGACTCAAGACGATAGCGCTCATTTTTGCAATGGTCATTATTGATTTTGGGTATCATTTTGCCATGTCAGTCAAGATTAAAGAGGAAACTAGGGAAGGTCTGTGTGAGAAGCGGGACGAAATCGTTCATTTCTACCACAGGCTGATTGGCAGACAATAAGTGCTATAGCATTTAAAGAAAGAATATCGCATGCCGATATTCTTTCTTTATGCGCAGGCATTTGTCATCGGATTAAGAAGGGGGGATATAAAAGTCATATAATACAAAAAAACTGCATAGATTTCATATAAGTAAGGTATGAGGTCTGCTTTATGAAATGGGTTAGGAAACGAATATATAGAATGCTGGCGGCAGTGATGGCTATTGTCGTGTTAGGTCAGGGAACTGTGTCTGCCGAGGAGAGTGCGGCACAGGGAAACACAGTAAATACTACTGCGGTCAGCCTGACATCGCCGTCTGCGATCTTGATGGAGGCATCGACAGGGACAGTGCTGTTTGAGAAGAATCCAGACGAGGTGCGAAGTCCGGCGAGTATTACAAAAATCATGACGCTGCTCCTTACCTTTGAGGCGCTGGAGAAGGGCAGAATTAAGCTGGAGGATGAGGTCACTACAAGCACTTATGCAAAATCAATGGGTGGATCACAGGTATTTCTTGATGAGGGAGAGATACAGACTGTGGATACGCTCATCAAGTGTATAGCAGTGGCGAGCGGCAATGATGCCTCCGTGGCAATGGCGGAGTATGTCGCGGGAAGCGAGACAGAATTTGTGAACATGATGAATGAGAAGGCGGCTCAGCTCGGTATGACGAACACGCATTTTTTGGACTGTTGTGGCCTGAGCTCGGACAGCGCTCATCACACCACAGCTAGAGATGTGGCAATTATGTCAAGGGCGCTGATCACAAGGTATCCTCAGATTTATGAGTACACGAAAATATGGATGGAGGATATTACGCATGTGACCAGACAGGGCAGCAAGCCGTTTACGCTGTCGAGCACCAATAAACTGTTAAAGCAGTATCAGTGGACGACAGGTCTAAAGACAGGATCGACCAATGCTGCGAAGTATTGTTTTAGTGCCACGGCGAGCAAAGACGGCATTGATTTGATTGCTGTGATTATGGGGGCGCCGGATTTTAAAGTGAGATTTTCGGAGGCGAGGAGCCTGCTTGAATACGGTTTTGCGCTGACAAGGATGTATGTGGATGAAAACAAGGAGCCGCTGGGCGATATTTTGGTCACAGGCGGCAAGGTAGATCAGCTCGGCGTAGAGCCTAAAGGCATTTTCCGCTATCTGGATACAACAGGAGCAGATTTTAGCCAGATACAGAAGAATTATTTGTATGCTGACAATGTGACAGCACCTGTCGAGCAAGGGACAGAGGTTGGATATATTAGTTACAGTCTGGGAGGCGTGGAGCTTGGCAGAACGCCGATCATTGCTTCTGAGACTGTGGAGAAGGCATACTTTATCGATTATTTGAAGAAGATACTGTTAAAGTATTTAATATAAGTTATCAGATAGGAGAAAAGAATTGATATGCAGAATATGATTGGAATAGTCATCCTTATCATTGTTATAGCTGGTGCAGCGCTTCTGGCAGTGGGGATTATCGATGGAAACCGGTTTGTGACAGTGCAAAAGGAATTTGCGCTGTCGGGGCTGTCAAAGGAATGCAGGTTTGTGCTGCTCTCTGATTTGCACAATAAAGTATATGGAACGAAAAATGATAAGGTGATAGAAACTATTCGGAGTATCAATCCAGATTTTATTGTGCTGGCAGGAGATCTTGTCACGTCGCAGGTCAAAGAAGACATGACGCCGGGAATCGAGTTGATCAGAGCACTCAGCCAGAACTATAGAATTTATTATGGGCTGGGCAATCACGAGTCCAAGATGCGGCAGAAACCGGAGCAGTTTGGAGATAAGTATGACAGGCTGATTCGCGCAGTTTCAACAAAGAACGTGTCAATACTCAAAAATGAGTCGGCCCAACTGCCGGCGTTCAATCTCAAAATAACAGGACTGGATTTGGATTTGAATTATTTTGCACATTTTAAAATACGCAAGATGCAGTCAGATTACCTACAGAGAACGCTCCCAGTGTGTGAAAAAGATAAATGTAATATTTTGATTGCGCACAACCCGGATTATTTTGAGGAGTATGCACAGTGGGGGGCCGATCTGGTGTTGTCAGGACATGTGCATGGCGGGATTATGCGCCTGCCGCTTCTGGGCGGCGTTATAGCCCCGTCCTACAAGATATTTCCGAAATATGACGGCGGCGTCTTTCACACAGGCAGCGCGTCAATGCTGTTGGGGAGAGGGATGGGCTCCCATACGATTCCGCTGCGCTTTTTTAATCCGGCAGAATTGTATGATGTACAGTTAAAAATCAAAAAATAGCTTGAACTTTCCCCCGATTCTTTGTAAAATAAGAAAGATAAATTTACATGGATTTGGGGGTTTTGGTATGGGGTTATCCGTGACGCTCGAAGTATTTGAGGGACCGTTGGATTTGCTGCTTTACTTGATAGAAAAGAACAAGATTGACATATATGACATACCGATTGTTGTCATAACCGAACAGTATCTTGATTATATCAAGAAGATGCAGACAGAGGACATGAACGTCATGAGTGAATTTCTGGTGATGGCGGCGACCCTTCTGGATATCAAATGCAGGATGCTTCTCCCCAAGGAGGTAAATGAGCAGGGTGAGGAGGAGGACCCTCGAGCAGAACTTGTGCAGAAGCTGCTTGAGTATAAAATGTATAAATATATGGCATATGAGCTGAGGGACAAGCAGGTGGATGCGGCGAAGTGCTGGTATAAAAAACCTCTGTTGCCAAAGGAAGTGGCGGATTATCAGTATCCTGTAGATTATGAGGAGCTGTTGGGCGATCTCAGTCTGGCCAAGCTTCATGAAATTTTTAAAGCTGTCATGCGGCGTCAGGAAGAGAAGATTGATCCGATCAGAAGCCGGTTTGGCAAGATTGAAAAGGATGAGATCAATCTGGAGGAGAAGCAGTTCTATATAGAGGAGTATGTCAAGAATCACAAGAGATTCAGCTTTCGAAACCTCTTGGAAAAACAGGGCAGCAAGATGGAGGTGATTGTAACCTTTATGGCAGTGCTCGAGATGATGAAACAGGGAATTATCTCCATCGAGCAGGAGGATACGTTTGCGGATATCATCATAACATCGAGCTATGCTGCTTGATAGATTTTATGATAGGTGTGTTGGAGTATGAATGAAGAGAAGATAATGGCAGTGATAGAGGCAGTTCTTTTTGCGATGGGAGATTCTGTTGAGCTGTCTAAGCTGAATCATGCATTGGAAATACCAGAAGCAGAAATACGCGAGATGATAGTGAAGATGAATGAAGCTTATAAAAAGCAGGATCGGGGTATATATATTATAGAGCTCGAGGACGCAGTGCAATTGTGCACCAAGCCAGAGCTGTATGAGTATCTGATCAAGGTGGCTAAAGCACCCAGAAAAAATGTGCTGTCGGATACACTGCTAGAGACTTTATCGATTATAGCGTACAAGCAGCCTGTGACAAGACTTGATGTTGAGAAGATTCGAGGTGTGAGCAGTGATCATGCGGTGAATAAGCTGCTAGAGTACAATCTAATACAGGAGCTTGGCAGGCTTGATGCGCCGGGACGCCCGCTGCTGTTTGGCACCACAGAGGAGTTTTTGAGGACATTTGGGGTGAAATCTTTGGGAGATCTGCCGATATTGAATCAGGATCAGATGGAGGATTTCAAAAAGCAGGCAGAGGAGGAAGCCGGAGTGAAGGTGGAGGTTTGACCGTGTTGAATGATGAAGAATTTTGTGATGTGCTCAGAGAAAAGGGGGTCAGCGTGGACAAGGCACTTGAGCGCATGAAAGGGAATAAAAACGCTTATCGGAGTTTTTTGGAGGAATTTTTTGAGGACCCGGATTTTGAGGCTTTGTCGGCTGCGGTCAACGCGGGGGAAGTCGGCAATGCATTTGACTATGCGCACGGATTAAAGGGGATGGCAGCCAATTTGGGATTGGATGAAATCTGTGATAAACTCAGTGTGCTTGTGGAAATTCTGCGGGCAGGCAGGATGGAGGGCGCAGCGCAGGCATATGCTGAAGTGGCGCAGGCTGTCCGTGTGGTAAGGACAGATACAGTGGATTAGCAGGAAGAACGTCTTGAAAAAGTCTAGTAAGTAGACGTTATAAGGGATAATTTGCACAGGTAAAAACATATATTTTTATGGAACCTTTTATAAAAGGAAATAAAATAATATGAAAAGAGAACTGAAACATAAAAGGGTTATCCTTACGTCTATTATTTTAATCATAGCAATATTGGCACAACAGCCAATTTGCGTGACAGCCGATGAGGTAAATCTCAGGCTCTATGCCAAGGCAGCAGTGCTGATGGATGCGGATTCGGGACGAGTGCTGTATGAGCGCTGCGGTGATGAACAGCTTGCCATGGCCAGTACGACAAAGATTATGACACTCATTGTTACGCTTGAGAATGCAGATTTGGAGGACACGGTGGATGTGACTTCCTACGCCGCTTCTATGCCGCCAGTGCATTTGGGCATGAGAAGCGGGGAACAGTACAGGTTGAGAGATCTGGTGCTTTCTTTAATGCTGGAGTCCCACAATGACTCAGCGGCAGCGATCGCCGAGCATGTGGGGGGCAGCGTGGAGCAGTTTGCCACGCTCATGAATCAGAAAGCGCAGGATATCGGCTGTACAAATACATATTATATTACGCCGAATGGTCTCGATGCCGTTCAGGGCGATAAATTTCACTCAACGACAGCGCGGGATCTGGCGCTCGTCATGTCTTATTGTATTACAAAATCACCACAAAAAGATACGTTTCTGGAAATCACGAGAACTCCAAACCACACATTTACAGATTTATCAGGCAGAAGAAACTTTGCCTGCGTCAACCACAACGCATTTTTGAGCATGATGCCGGGGGCATTGTCGGGTAAGACAGGATTTACTGCCAAGGCAGGATATTGCTATGTGGGTGCTTTGCAAAGGGATGGAAAAACTTTTGTCGTTGCGCTGTTAGCATGCGGGTGGCCAAATCATAAGACGTATAAGTGGAGTGATACAAGGGTACTAATGGAATATGGTCTTGCACATTATAATTACCGCAGTTTTGATGAGGTAGAACTTCCGGCTGAAGCCACAGAGGATATCATTGTCAGCAACGGAAAGGGCAGAAAGATCGGTGAAATGCTGCAATTGCCAGTGGAGATGGTGGAGAGTTCGGCTGGCAGAGAAGGACTTCTCATGCGGGAGGATGAGAAGGTGACAGTCACATTGCAGAAAGTGAGAGGGCTTACAGCGCCCGTCGTGAAAGGACAGGAAATCGGACATATCAGCTATGTGGTCGGCAATGAGGAGTGGAAGCGTGTCAGTCTGATCACAACGGGGGAAATCCAAGCAGTAGACCTGGAATGGTGTCTGCACAAGGTGGTTGAAAAGTGGATGTTTTCGGGCGGTGATAGGGATCAGGAAAAAGATGCAGAAAAAACGAAAAATTTACTAGGCGATTAGAATTATATATGTTATACTAGAATAGACGCAGTTTTAGTTGCGCAAAAAAGTATTTTTTAAAATTAAAAATATAAAAATGGAGGTCACAAAATGAGTACTACTTCAAGTTTGGCAAGTAAAAGAATTGAATCTTTGCTTGATGAAAACAGTTTCGTTGAAATTGGTGCCCTTGTCATGGCAAGAGCGACAGACTTCAATCTGAAACAGACTGAAACTCCCTCAGACGGTGTTGTCACCGGATATGGAGTGATCAATGGCAATCTTGTGTATGTGTACAGTCAAGATGTATCCGTACTGAACGGTTCTGTTGGTGAAATGCATGCCAGAAAGATTACGAACCTCTACAACCTTGCAATGAAGACTGGAGCGCCTGTTATCGGTCTGATCGATTCGGCGGGGCTCAGACTTCAGGAGGCGACGGACGCGCTGAATGCTTTTGGTGAGATTTATTTAAAGCAGACGCTTGCATCGGGTGTGATCCCGCAGATCACTGCAATTTTTGGCAGTTGTGGCGGCGGTCTTGCGCTGATTCCAACACTGACAGATTTCACGTTCATGGAGAAGACAAAGGCGAAGCTTTTTGTGAACTCTCCCAATGCGCTTGATGGAAACAATGTCTCCAAATGTGATTCGTCCACAGCGGATTTTCAGAGCAGTCAGAGCGGGATTGTGGATGTTGTGGCAGACGAGGCTGTCATCTATACAAAGATTCGGGAATTGGTATCAATGCTTCCCGGCAATAATGAGGACAATGCCTCATATGAGGAGTGCACAGATGATTTGAACAGAGTGTGCGCAGACCTCGAAAACTGTGTTGGAGACACGTCGATTGCGCTCGCTACAATCGCAGACAATAATGTATTCTTCGAGGTGAAAGAAAACTTTGCCAAGGATATGGTGACTGGATTTATCAAATTGAATGGTATGACTGTCGGCTGTGTTGCAAACCGCACAGAGGTTTACAGTGCAGAGGGCGAGGTCACAGACAAATATGACGCAGTGCTGTCAGTGGACGGCTGTGAGAAGGCAGCAGATTTTATTAATTTTTGTGATGCATTTGATATTCCTGTATTATCACTCACAAATGTCAAGGGATATGAGGCGACAGTGTGCAGTGAGAAGCGCATCGCGAAAGCTGTGGCAAAGCTTACATATGCGTTTGCGAATGCCACTGTGCCAAAGGTAAATGTTGTGATTGGAAAGGCACTTGGAAGTGCTTATGTTGCGATGAATTCGAAGGCAATCGGCGCAGACCTTACGATCGCGTGGCCTGATGCAGAGATTGGCTCTATGGATGCAGCGCTTGCGGCGAAGATCATGTATGAAGGACAGGGAGCAGATGTCATCAAGGAGAAGGCTGCGGAGTATGCGGCACTCCAGACAAGCGCGACCGGCGCAGCGAGAAGAGGATATGTAGATCAGATCATCGAGGCAGCCGATACTAGGAAATATGTGATTGGTGCCTTTGAGATGCTGTTTACTAAGAGAGAGGATCGTCCTTCAAAAAAACATGGAACGGTCTAAGAAAGGGTGAACGTTAATATGAAAAAATTTGCGAGAGTATTATTAATGCTTACCTGCGTTTTCGTTCTGACAGCGTGCAGCTCAACCGAGAGTTCCAGCGAGTTCCAACAGAGCAAGGAAACTTCGGCAAAGAGCAGGGCGGATCAGGTGGTTCAGCTCGTGGCAGCATTGGTCTCAACGGACAATGTTGATGAGATGCTGGCAAACTATAGTAATGTGGAGCTCGGCGATCTGTTTGCATCGACCTATGCACAGTACTATGGTGACGGTTCTTTTGCATGTGAGGGTAAGGCAGTTAACGGTGCGTTAACTTCTTTCCAGACAGGCATTGAGACGATGGGCAGCATCACAGACTTTGGCGAGCCGACATCGGTTGTAGATCATGATACGATCGTTATTATGATTCCGGTTACAGGCGAGAACAAAAACGCTTCGGTAGAATTGATTTTTACAAATGACATTTATCTGAAAATGACATCTTGCACGCTGAATCTTGACGAGACTAAGGGAGAGCTGATGACAAAAGCGGCACTCAACACACTTCTTGGTATGGGAACTGTGTTTATAGTATTGATCCTGATCAGTATTATCATCTCAGGATTTGGTGTGATACCAAAGATTCAGGCTTCCTTTGCATCAAAGAAAGTAGAACCGATTCCTGAGCCGGTAGCGCCGGCACCCGCAGAGCCCGTTGTGGAGGAAGAGGAGGATCTATCAGATGATATGGAGCTTGTGGCTGTCATTGCAGCAGCGATTGCTGCGTATGAAGGAACAAGTGTAGAAGGTTTCCAGGTTCGGAGCATCAAGAGAGCTGGTACAAATAAATGGAGAAAAAAATAATAAATCTATGAATTTAGGAGGATTTCAAAATGAAGAATTATACAATCACCGTGAACGGCAACGTGTATGATGTCGTAGTAGAAGAAGGTGCAGGTTCTGGTGCAGCGCCAGTACAGACAGCAGCGCCCAAGGCAGCGCCGAAAGCTGCTCCCAAGGCGGCGGCAGCGCCGAAGGCAAGTGGCGGTGCAGGCAGCGTAAGAATCGAAGCCGGCGCAGCAGGAAAGGTATTCAAGCTTGAAAAGAGTGCGGGACAGGCTGTCAAGAAGGGCGATGCAGTCGTAATTCTTGAAGCGATGAAGATGGAGATTCCTGTGGTAGCACCTCAGGATGGAACCGTGGCAAGTATCGATGTGGCAGTTGGCGATTCTGTTGAAGCAGGTGCTTTGCTTGCAACTTTGAACTAAGGAGCTGTCGCAGAACAGTCCTTGATCACCGCAATTTGGTGAATGCAGGACGAATGCGTCCTGAAAAATAAAATAGGAGGTCAACAAAATGTCATATATAGCAGATACATTGAATAATCTGATCCACCAAACGGCATTTTTTAACATTGAGTTTGGAAATGTTATCATGATTATGTTTGCTTGTGTATTTCTTTATCTTGCTATCGCAAAGCAGTTTGAACCACTGCTTTTGACACCGATAGCGTTTGGTATGCTGCTGGTAAATATTTATCCCGACATTATCGCACCCATCGGTGCGGATGGTACACCCGGCGGTTTGCTGTATTATTTCTATTTACTTGATGAATGGGCAATTCTCCCATCACTGATTTTCATGGGTGTAGGAGCCATGACAGATTTCGGTCCACTGATTGCAAATCCCAAGAGCTTTTTACTTGGTGCAGCTGCACAGTTCGGTATTTTTGGAGCTTACTTTGGTGCGATTGCATTCGGATTTAATGGTCCGGCGGCCGCAGCAGTTTCTATCATTGGCGGTGCGGATGGTCCTACATCGATTTTTCTTGCTGGTAAGTTGGGACAGACTGGTCTGCTTGGACCAATCGCAGTGGCAGCGTACTCATACATGGCACTGGTGCCGTTAATCCAGCCGCCCATCATGAAGCTTCTGACAACAGAGGAGGAGAGAAAGATCAAGATGGCGCAGTTGCGTCCCGTTTCAAAGCTTGAGAAGATTCTTTTCCCAATCGTCGTTACGATTGTTGTATGTCTGATTCTTCCTACGACAGCACCGCTTGTCGGTATGTTGATGCTGGGAAATCTGTTCAGAGAATCCGGCGTGGTGAGACAGCTTCAGGAGACTGCATCGAATGCAATGATGTATATTGTTGTCATCCTGCTTGGTACATCTGTAGGCGCTACGACAAGCGCAGAGGCTTTCCTGAACTGGGATACACTTAAAATTGTCGGATTAGGACTGTGTGCATTTATATTTGGTACAGCGGCAGGTGTGCTCTTTGGCAAGCTGATGTGCATTGCCACAAAGGGCAAGGTTAATCCGCTGATCGGTTCGGCAGGCGTTTCTGCGGTTCCTATGGCTGCGCGTGTGTCTCAGAAGGTCGGCGCAGAGGCGGACCCGACAAACTTCTTGCTGATGCATGCAATGGGACCTAATGTTGCAGGCGTTATTGGTACGGCAGTAGCCGCTGGTACATTTATGGCGATTTTCGGGGTGTTTTAAAGCTGTGCAGCGAAAAGACAACAATATAGATCCTAGGCTAGCCTCTGGATGTATATTGTTGGTCTTTTGGCCATAGTGCGTGGTCATACACAGCGTTCGTTCAGATAATAAGTTAAAATTTTAAGGAGGAATAGTAATGTCAGAAATAGTAAAAAAGCCGATCAAGATTACTGAGACCGTTCTCCGTGACTCTCACCAATCTTTGATCGCGACGAGAATGCCGACGGAATTTATGCTTCCCATCCTTGAGACCATGGATCAAGTCGGTTATCATTCCTTAGAGTGCTGGGGAGGTGCTACCTTCGATGCATCCCTTCGTTTCCTGAAGGAAGACCCATGGGAAAGACTCAGAAAAATCAGAGATGGTGTGAAAAATACAAAGCTACAGATGCTTTTCAGAGGTCAGAATATTTTGGGATACCGTCATTATGCAGATGATGTTGTGACGGAGTTTGTTGAGAAGTCCATCGCAAATGGTATCGATATTATCCGTATTTTTGACTGCTTTAACGATCTTAGAAACTTACAGTGTGCTGTAAATGCAGCGAATGCAGTAAAAAAGAGAGAAGGACGCGGCGAGGCACAGATAGCACTCTCCTATACCTTAGGCGATGCTTACACACTTGAGTATTGGATGAAAATGGCAAAGGATATCGAGGAGATGGGTGCTGATTCCATCTGTATTAAGGATATGGCAGGTTTGCTGGTTCCGTATAAGGCAGAGGAGCTGATCAAGGCGATGAAGTCTGCGACGAAACTGCCCATCCAGCTGCATACACACTATACATCTGGTGTTGCTTCTATGACATACTTAAAATCCGTGGAGGCAGGTGTCGATGTCATTGACTGTGCGATCTCTCCGTTTGCGCTTGGCACATCACAGCCAGCGACGGAGGTTATGGTAGAGACCTTCAAGGGCACACCGTATGATACAGGGTTTGATCAGAATCTGCTCGCCAAGATTGCCGAACATTTCAGACCATACAGAGAAGAGTGCTTGAAGAGCGGACTGCTCAATCCAAAGGTACTTGGCGTGGATATCAAGACATTGATGTATCAAGTTCCAGGTGGTATGTTGTCAAACATGGTGAGCCAGTTGAAAGAGCAGAATGCAGAAGATAAGTACTATGATGTGCTCCAGGAAATCCCCAGAGTGCGTAAGGACCTGGGCGAGCCGCCTTTGGTTACACCTTCTTCACAGATTGTCGGTACACAAGCTGTATTTAATGTGCTGATGGGTGAGCGGTACAAGATGGCTACAAAGGAGACTAAAGCAGTACTGCGCGGCGAGTATGGTCAAACTGTCAAGCCGTTTAATAAGGAAGTGCAGGATAAGGTACTCTCAGCGGAAGAGAAGGAAAATATTATTACCTGCCGTCCGGCTGACAGGCTTCCGAACGAGTTAAAGAAGATTGAAGAGGAGATGAAAGAGTGGAAACAGCAGGATGAGGATGTATTGTCCTATGCGTTGTTCCCTCAGGTTGCTACAGATTTCTTTAAGTATCGTCAGGCGCAGCAGGAGAAGATTGATATGGCTCAGGCTGACACAAAAAACGGAGCATATCCCGTATAAGTTTGTGTCAGTGAACTGTTAACAGTATCGGGTTAACGATGCGTTTAACCCGATACTGTTTTATGCACATAGGTGCCGAAATAAAATTTTACAGTTCCTGCGTGACGTGAGAAAGGCATGGATGGTGAGATGGCAAGAAAAGAATTGATTACAAAGGACAAAATAGCAGAGACGGCCTTTGCTTTGGCGAAGGAGGAAGGGATTGAGAATGTCACTGCCAGAAAATTAGCAGCACAGATCGGATGTTCTACACAGCCAATATTTAGAGTTTATACAAATATGAGCGAACTCTATGGGGAAATTTATCAAAAGGCAATTGATAATTTTGGAGATTATTACGACAACTACAAGTCGGAGGTGGACACACCGTTTATACACCTGGGACTTGCCTATATAAATTATGCAAAGGAAGAAAGAAAACTGTTTCAGCTCCTTTTTCAGTCAGAACATCGGGGCGACAGAGGGCTATTTGAACTCTTAAATGGTAAATCGGCAGCAGTCAGCAGAGAGATTAATAGGGCTTCGGCGGCAGGCTGTCAGAATCCAAGCGGTCTATTCATGAAAATGTGGATTTTTATACATGGATGTGCGTGTATGGTGCTCACGGGAGACTATGATCTCACAGAAGAGGAGACAATAGAATTATTAAACGACATTTATAAAAGTTGTTCTTAGTAGACTGTTATTGAGGAATTTTGATGGACGAAACGTATGATACCATATCGAGGATCAATGAAAAATTCAATAAGATGAGCAAAAGTCATAAGAAACTGGCGACATTTGTCATTGATCATTATGAACAAGCTGCATTTATGACAGCTGCAAAGCTTGCAAGGGCTGTGGGAACCAGTGAGGCGACCGTTGTTCGGTTTGCGTATGCGCTGGAGTATGAGGGCTATCCAGAGTTTCAGGAGTCGCTGGCTGTATGGGTTAAAAAGAAGCTGAATATGGTACAGTCAATCGGCGCCAAATATGGAGCAAGTTCGCAGGCTGAAATATTGTCTTCAGTGCTCAGCTCAGATGTTGAGAAGATAGAAGATACCATGGAACATATTGATGCGCAGGCATTTGAGACGGCTGTGGACATTATACTTGCAGCGAAGCATATCTACATAATAGGGCTTAGAAGCTGTAGACCACTTGCGCAGTTTCTGCATTTTTATCTGAATATGATTCGAGGCGATGTCAATCTGCTTGAGTCCACCAGCACATCAGAGACATTTGAGCAGATGCTTCGCATCAATGAGAAGGATGCGGTTATCGGAATCAGTTTTCCAAGATATTCTATGCGTACTCTGAAAGCAATGGAGATGGCGAATGACAAAAATGCCAAGGTTATCACAATCACAGACACAATCCATTCACCGATGTGTCTCTATTCGGCGTGCAATCTGCTGGCGAGAAGTGATATGGTGTCCATTGTAGATTCCCTTGTAGCACCGCTCAGTGTAATCAATGCACTCGTCGTAGCACTGTGTTTGAAACGACCTGAGGAGGTCAAGAGAAATCTCGAATCGCTCGAGTACGCGTGGGACAATTATCAGGTGTACTTGAAGGATGAGATTAATTTTATAGATGAGGAAATGCTCAATATACCGTTGCAGGCGCAGATGTCTCGACGGGGGAAGAGATAACTGGGAGTATGGCAGAGATCATAATTATTGGCGGCGGCGCAGCGGGAATGATGGCGGCGGTAGCTGCGTCAAATGTGGGACATAAGGTCCTCTTGATCGAAAAAAATGAAAAATTAGGAAAGAAACTGTTCATCACAGGCAAGGGCAGATGTAATGTGACAAATGCCTGCGATGTTGAAGATTTTTTTACGAACGTGATGGAACATGCAAAGTTTTTGTACAGCGCAGTATACGGTTTTGACAATCATGCAGTTATGGATTTTTTTGAACATGCAGGCTGTCCATTAAAGATCGAGCGCGGACAGCGTGTATTCCCAGCGTCCGATCACAGTTCGGACATTATCAGGGCACTGGAGCAGACAATGAGAAATAATGGTGTGACAGTGCTTTTAAATACTGAAGTCAGGCGTATCAAAAATATCCCGTTTGAAGAAAAGCCGGAACAGGACAAAAAGCAGCGGGGCAAAAAAAAGCATAAATGTTGTGTGAGAGTGGCACAGATTGAGCTGTATGACAAAATAACAAAGAAACGTTCAGAGATGCAGGTGGATAAGCTTATCATAGCGACAGGCGGATGTTCCTATGTCCTTACAGGCTCAACGGGTGATGGATATCGTTTTGCCAAAGACTGCGGGCACAGTATTGTACCAACGATGCCGGCATTGGTGCCGTTTGCAGTGAAGGAGGACTGGTGTCATCAATTGCAGGGGCTTTCACTCAAAAATGTACAGGCAGTTGTGGCTGTTGACGGCAAGCAGATTTACTCGGATTTCGGGGAAATGATGTTCACGCACTATGGTGTTAGCGGACCGTTGATATTGAGTGCCAGCAGTCATTATGCGCACAAAGTATGTAAGGATGGGAATTGCTGTAAGGAGGCAAAGCTTTCTATAGACCTCAAGCCGGCGCTCACAAAGGAACAGCTAGACAAGCGTATTCTCAGAGAATTTGATGAAAATAAAAATAAGCAGTTTAAAAATGTAATAAATAGTCTATTTCCGGCAAAACTAATACCACTAATGCCTGTTCTTTCTAATATAGATCCCGAGAAGCGGGTCAATGAAATTACGAGGGAAGAGCGCGAGCGTTTTGTGTGTACAATCAAGCATATGGAGCTAACTATTACGGGGCTGAGAGATTACAATGAGGCAGTGGTCACAAAGGGCGGTGTGGCAACGAGTGAAGTCTCACCCTCCACGATGGAATCCAAGCTTGTGCAGGGGTTGTATTTTGCGGGGGAGGTATTGGATCTCGATGCGCTTACGGGCGGATTTAATCTTCAGATTGCGTGGTCTACGGGATATTTAGCAGGTATGAGCGCAGCGACATCCTGTGAGAATAAAAGCATATAGGAATTAGTACATATTTTATAGATGTTAGGAGAAACTATTAAAATGAGTTATAGTATTGCTATAGATGGACCTGCGGGAGCAGGGAAAAGTACAATCGCGAAATTGATCGCGAAGAAAAAAGGATATATCTATGTGGATACAGGTGCGATGTATCGTGCAATGGCACTGTATTTTATCGAGCAGGGGATTCATGCCAGCGAGCAGGACAAGATCAGTGCGGCCGCAGCAGCTGTGGATGTGACGATCACTTACGAGAATGGCGAACAAATTGTCTGGCTGAATGGCAGAAATGTAAATGGATTGATACGCACAGAGGAAGTTGGCAAAATGGCCTCTTCGAGCAGCGTGAATAAAGATGTCAGAAAAAAACTGGTCGAGCTGCAGCAGGCGCTTGCGAGCAAGGAAAATGTTGTCATGGACGGCAGGGATATCGGGACTTGTGTGCTGCCAGATGCCAATGTAAAGATTTATCTGACTGCTGCCAGCCGTGTGCGGGCGGTGCGCCGCTATGAGGAATTAAAAGCAAAGGGATTGGAATGCGATCTTGATGTGATAGAGAAGGACATTATCGATCGAGACTATCAGGATATGCATCGGGAGCTTTCCCCATTGAGACAGGCGGAGGATGCAGTGCTTGTAGATTCGTCAGATATGACAATTGAGCAGGTTGCAGATGCCATTATTGATTTATGCGATAAAGGAGCCGGTTGATGAAAGTGGTAGTGGCGAAATCCGCAGGATTTTGTTTTGGGGTAAAACGGGCAGTCGATGCGGTGTATGAGCAATTGGAGACAGGGAAGACAATTCATACATACGGTCCGATCGTTCACAACGAAGAAGTGGTGAAAGCCTTGGAGGAACGAGGCGTAAAAGTGATTGAGGACGAGGAGGAACTTCGCCGTATGAAGCGTGAAGCACTGAGGCCGGAGGAAGGTACTGTTATCATACGTGCCCATGGAATTCCGAAAAGGACCTATGAGCTGATCCAGGAACAAGGGCTTGAATGCATTGATGCGACATGCCCGTTTGTCAGTCACATTCACCGTCTGATCAATGGAACCTCCGCAAAAGGACGGCATATCATTATCATTGGAAATGAGCAGCATCCTGAGGTGATTGGTATTAAAGGATGGGCGTCCGAACCTGTGACAGTGGTTGAGACAAAGGAGCAGGCAGAGGAATTTTATACGAAAAAAGACGAAAAACTATTTATTGTGTCGCAAACGACATTTAACTACAAGAAATTTAAAGATTTAGTTGAAATTTTTCGAAAAAAAGGTTATGATATAATTGTTGCGAATACTATATGCAATGCAACAGAAGAA
>CAJUII010000004.1:85183-87007 GCA_910586405.1 uncultured Lachnospiraceae bacterium | reverse complement strand
GGCGGACCGCACGGCGATGCAGGTCTGACAGGACGTAAGATTATCGTGGATACATATGGCGGATATGCGCGTCACGGCGGCGGTGCATTTTCTGGAAAGGACTGCACCAAGGTGGACAGAAGCGGCGCTTATGCTGCCAGATATGTAGCAAAAAATCTGGTTGCGGCAGGTCTTGCAGACAAGTGTGAGATTCAGTTGTCTTATGCAATTGGTGTGGCGCAGCCTACTTCTATCAATGTGGATACTTTTGGCACAGGCAAACTTGACAGCGAGAAGCTGGTTGAGATTGTGCGCGAGAACTTTGATCTGCGTCCTGCTGGAATCATCGAGATGCTGGATCTGAGAAGACCCATCTACAAGCAGACGGCAGCTTACGGTCATTTTGGACGCAATGACCTTGATTTGCCTTGGGAAAAGCTTGACAAGGTAGAGACATTAAAGAAGTATTTATAAGAAACAAGTAATAATATAGGACTATTTGACAGAAGTCTGCTTTATGAGTATCATACTTATAAGCAGGCTTTTGTGTTGCGATATAAGTGATGTTTTGCGTAGTTTCGTATTACGACCATTTATGACATGCGGTCTAAGATGTTCCATAGTAGAATGGTCATAGGGTGCACAGACGCCCCGTACTAAAGTTAAATTGTGATGTAAAGGATATGAGTGATATGGGAATCAGTAAAAAATACTATGAATTGCAGGCACTCGATTTGTGGGATTTTCCTACACTTGTGAGGAAGGCTCGGGCTATACAGAATATTACATTGGAGGCCTTGTGCAAGGGGATTTGTTCTTTTAGTATGATTGGAAGAATAGAACGAGGAGAAAGATTTCCAGATAAAGAACTTCGCGATAGGATTTTGGCGAGACTTGGCGTCTGTAGTGATGGTTATGAGAACTTTCTGTTTCAAGAAGATTATCTTGTGTGGAAGAGAAAGCAAGGCATTGTGAATGCGATCGAAAAGTCCAACTTTGAGACGGCAGAAAAATTGTTGAAACATTACGATGACGTCAAGGATGATATTTTGGGCAGACAGTTCAGTTTGGTTATGAGAGCACAGATCATGCAGAAGCGGCATGAGGACCATGACCGGATTGCGCGGTTGTGTGAGGAGGCAGTTAAGCTGACCATTTCAGATATTGATGTTCGGACAGTGGGTGAGCTCTGTCTTTCAGTACATGAGCTGGATATGATATTGGAATATACGAGATACTGTCACCCGGATAGGTTGGCTTCGCGGTGTGAGGAGATTTTGGTGTACATCAAGAGTGATGTATTTGATATTTACAGTTATGTGAAAATCTATCCGAAAGTAGTGTATTATTTGTATATCAGTACGCCGGATGCGGACAGAGATTGGACGAGAACGCTTAGACTTTGCAATGATGGCATTGAACAATTGCGCACAGCAGGCAGAATGTACTATTTATGGGAACTGTTGGAAATTAAGAAAGAGGGAATGACACGGCTTTTGAATCAAGTTGGTGACAGTAAGGGCGCAATCACAAAACGGACATTGGAAAATAGTATTAACACGACTTCCGAGTGGCTGGATGCACTGGATTTTGTGCACAATCTCTGCGGAACGAACAGAAGGATGGAAAGCTCATGCTATCTGTATCAACAGAAAGAAGCTTATTGTATCAGTGATGTGATCAAAAGAAGGCGCGAAATGCTGGGACTCACTAAGAAAAAGCTTTGTGAAGGCGTTTGTTCTGAAAAGACGATTGGCAGACTGGAAGCGAATAAAACAAAGCCACAAATTGAGGTGGTGAGACGTTTGTTTGAGAAGATGAATTTGTCTGGTGAGTATCAAAGAT
>CAJUII010000004.1:17238-85083 GCA_910586405.1 uncultured Lachnospiraceae bacterium | reverse complement strand
GAGGTGGTGAGACGTTTGTTTGAGAAGATGAATTTGTCTGGTGAGTATCAAAGATTACAGGTTGTTACAGATGATGTAAGAGCGTTTTCTATTGTTAATGAGATTATGCGATGTAATAATAATCGTGATTTAGATAGAACAGAAGAACTTCTGGTGGAATTGGAAAAGTATATTTATATGAAAAATCCTATAAATAGGCAATATAAAGAACGAATTGAGGTTATTGTAAAACAAAGGCAAGAAAAGATATCTAAAGAGGAAGCCAGAGAACAGTTGGTGAAAATATTGGAGTATACAGTTCCTTATAAAGCAGTACTGAAAGATGGGATAAAATATCTGACGAATGTTGAAATACAGATACTACTTGATATAGCTATAAATATTGGTAGGCTAAGTATGAACAGTGTTTTTGAAATGTTATTGGAATTGTGTAAACAGATGGAACAAGATGAAGGAATATCTGAACATATTGCAGTTTGGGAAATGATTATGACAACGATTGCTAATGTATATGGTGAAATGGAAGAGTACACTCAATCAAATGAGATAAATTTATTGACTATGCAAGAAGGGATTTTCTGTTATAGAATGCATACATTAGTTCCTAATTTGTATGGAATCATTTGGAATAATCAGAGGTTGGCAATGAAAAATATCCCTACACAAGAGGGATATCATGAAAGAAATTATCTAAACAAATGTATAATATTATGTCAGATGAACAAACATAAAGACAAAGAAAAGATTGTTAAAAGAAGACTTGAAGAAAATTAGTAATATTAAAAATGAAAGTCTGTATCAGGCTCCATATCATTTAACGGCATAATCCCCTGTTCCTCAGTAACCTCTCCTTCGCCCAAATCAACAGTAGGAACAACAGCTGTACACAATGTTAAAGCCAAAGCAAGTGACAAAGATAAGTTCATTAATTTTTTCATAGGTAATTCCTTCTTTCTTTAAATAGTGTTTTGTAGGAACTGCAATGAAATAGCCTTCGAACTAGCTGCGGTATACATTCTCATAGGTAGGTTACTCGAAGTAATTGAATTGTCAAAGCAATAATTACGAAAGTAATAAGAGAGACTTATGGCACAGAGGACTGTGTTTAGGTTCTCCTATGTGGTAGATGGATAGTATAATTAAGCATAAATCTATGCGCTGTTCAGTTGCAGTTCCATATTTTGAATTATAGGTATCGTTCAGACACTTATATTAAAACGCATTATAGACATAACTTCAATGCCCAGAGTTGTCCAAAAAGATAAATTTTCTTTGGACAACTCTGGGCGTTGAAGTTCAGGGATGGGCATGATACAGTATCTATACTAAAAAGCTGTTAGAAAATGCGAACAGTTTATTAGGTAAAGTTAAGGACACATAACAATCCTAAAAGGCTTGGAGAGGTAACGGCTCCAGCCATCTGACAAGTTACAAAGGAGAAAGGTTTTGAAAACATCAAAGTACTTTATTACAACGAAAATAGATAATTGTGTTCTGTATTACAATCTGGTCAATGACACACTGCTGAGCCTTCCGGCCGCTTTGGAGGAGGGATGTGCCAATTGTCTGGAAAACCCAAACAACAAGGACACAATCTATTGGCGGAAACTATATAATGATCGGTTTATCGTGGAGGACAGCTACGATGAAATGAAGGAAATCCAGCGCAGACATTGGCGGACAGCCAATACAGTAAACGAATATAACCTTACTGTACTGTGCACCTTAAAATGCAACAGCGAATGCACCTATTGTTATCAGAGAAATCTTGAGATCGAGTATGCTGAAATGACAGAGTCAGATTTTGAGGGGCTGTATGAATATCTTTGTAAAGTGCCTCAGCAAAATATTCATATCAATTGGTTTGGCGGAGAGCCCATGCTGCTCAAAAATCAGATTTTGAACTTTTGTAAGAAGACGGATAGAGATCGCAAACATCTCTACAGTCATTCCATTTCAACAAATGGTTCCATCTATGACGAGCGGTTTTTCAGGGAGATGGAGCAATATGGATTGACCAATGTCAATGCGTCCATGGTCGGAATCGGTACGATGCACAGTTTACTCAGACCTTCGCAGGATTATGATGCGGAGACGGTGATTAAAAACCTGCTCAGAATGACAAGACATACTACAGTGGTCGTAAACATCAATCTTTGTAAGAGCAACATCGATCATGCAAAGGAAATTTTGGAGCGTTTTGCTCCTTATCAGTACTTGCCGCTTCGCTTTAATTTTTCGAGAATCGTGAGCTATGACCATATACCCTGCAAGGAGGAGGAGCTGGACATTGATACGTACATGAAACGGGTTATCGAGCTGTCAAATTGGGCGTTGGACCAAGGCTTTGTCATTTGTGATATGAGTTGTTTTCAAAATTTTGGCGTGTATTGTGGCGCATATGCGAAGAATAATGATGTGATTGGTCCGAACTTGTGCGTATATCAGTGTGACCGCACATACAATCTGGCGGATGCCAAGGGGCAGATCGTTGACGGCAAGCTCATTCTTAAGGAAAACTGTGCGGATTGTGCAAACGCTGAGACATGTCTGGACCCGTTTGCGATAGATGCGTGCAAAGACTGCAAAATTCTTCCATACTGCAATGGCGGATGTGACTATCTGAGAAAGATTGGCATGAGTCCATGTCCGACAGAGAAGGATTATTTGGAGGACTATCTGAAACTGTATTATAGAATTTTCTATCAGGGATAGGAATCGTTTTAAAGGGTGTCAATACATTTGACACTCTTTTTATGCACACGGTCGTCCAAAGGAACAATGTCAGCAGAAGCTGACGGACGCCCGGCGCGTGAGTAGTGGAGAAGTTCATTCCCCTACTCGATTGCACACGGTCGGATTTCCTTGCGCTTCCTCACAAAAAGCAGTAGAATGAAAAAATAAAATAAATGCAGGAAAAGGAGAGCAAAGTCATGAGAAGTTCCTACAAAAGCGGGGATGTCACGATGCTGTTAAAGGATGTCACAGGTCTGGTGAAGCCGCAGCCCACAGAGGAGCGCGAACGCTTGATTCAGTCTGGAAAACATTACAGTGAGATGCTGCCAATCGAGTATGTGCCGACGAGAAGATATATGGAGGTTTACAAGGAAGCCCTTCAAATTTTCGCGAAACCGACAGCCTTGGCAGTGGGAACAGTTTCAGATAAGATCGTACAAAAGAGGGGGAAAGAGGTAGTGCTGGTGTCCCTTGCGAGAGCAGGTATTCCAATCGGTATTTTGATTAAGGATTATATTGGGGAGAAGTATCACCTGAATGTTCCGCATTATGCGATATCGATTATCAAGGGAAAAGGGATTGATAAGAATGCCATGAAGTATTTGCTGCAGCGGTATCATCCTTGCCAACTTCTGTTTGTGGACGGATGGATTGGAAAAGGGGCGATTTTGGAGGAGCTGCGTCAGGTGGTCAAAGACTATGATGGGGTGTCATCTGAGATTGCAGTGTTGGCGGACCCCGCGAATGTGACAGAATTATGTGGTACACACGAGGATATTCTAATACCAAGCTCCTGCCTAAACTGTACTGTATCCGGTCTGGTCAGCAGGACGGTTCTGCGGGAGGATCTTATAGGTCCTCATGACTTTCATGGTGCAGTATATTATGGCGAGCTGGCAGATGCTGATTTGTCTTACGACTTTATAGATGCCATAGAGCGATGGTTTCAGATTGATGCGGCGCAATCTAAGGTGCAGAGTCAGGAGGCTGTCTTGACAGCGTTGCAGCGGGAGACAGCCGTAAGCGGATATGGCATTGAGGAAGTGCGCGCCCTGGCAGAGGTGTTTGGGGTGACGGATATCAATCTGATCAAGCCGGGAATTGGCGAGACGACGAGGGTGCTTCTTCGGCGTGTTCCATGGAAGGTACTGGTGGATGAGCGGTACAGGCATAATCCTGAGTTGGGTCATATCGTTAGGCTTGCGGAGGAAAAGCATGTGCCAATTGAAATCTATCCGCTCAGGCACTATAAATGCTGCGGCATTATCAAAAATCTAGCAGAGACCTGATTCAGAGTTTTTGGATTCGACATTTTTCAGTAATCTTTTACACCGAAGTACTCCGCCATCAGCAGGGTGCGCAGTGCCCAGTTAGCGTGTGTTTTGTACTCGTTCATGCGCTCTTTGCTGACGCTGCCAGACACCAGCGAGTGCGATGATTTATCCCAGTTTAAGACAGCGGAAGCATCCTGATAATCCATTTGTGTGACCTTGTATGCTTCGTTCACAACGTCAATCTGGCTGGGATAAATGACTGTCTTTCCGACAAATCCGCATAGCTTGTCGTCTGCGATTTCGTGGTATAAGCCCTTTTTCCAGTTATTGCTGTGATAGTATTCCCACACTGGACCAGAGACAACGTAGTCCATGCCATAGACTGTGATAATATCACTAAAAATTGCGGCGATTGGTCGTATTTGGTGGATGGATTCGTCATCATGGCGGCGGAAGCCGAACATGTGGCAAAGATCATTTCCGCCGACACGGATATTTAATATCCGGTCCTCAATCATATCGAGTTTTTCTTTTAATGTATATAGAATCTCAGACCGGTTTCTGAGGTCAATGATGCTTGGACTTTCGAAAATCGGCATGGCATATACGGGAGTGGAAATCGCCTCGTTTGCTTTGATGACCTCCTGTATATAACTGTCTGCATTTTCAAGGGAAAATTTGGGCAGGATAAAGCCTGTGACAAGCTGTGCACTTTCACCAAACGCCTTGCGAATCCTGCCAATCTGCTGTGCATTACGCACGCGCACAAATAGTTTGGGCATATAGAAATTATGTTGTACTGACTGTGCGTACAAGCTGTGTAGTGTTTGTGTTAAGATGTGCTCTGCCTCGGTCACACTGTCGTCTCGTATTGTGTCCTCCAGACACAGCGCGAGCGAATACTTGGTACCAAATCGATGCCTGACAATGGATTCGACAATGTTTTTTCTGTTGGCGGGGCAGTACAGGAGCGCCCCGACACTATAATAAAGCAAACTATTGTTCATGATTTCATATTCTCCTAATAAATAGTACGAATCAGTGTAAATTCGCAGGAATTTGGGTCACATATGTCTGTTTCGTATAAATAAATCTACTATAGCACACATTCTAAAAAAATGATAGTAGTGTTTTGACACAATGATTCATTTGTGTTGACTTTATGGCGCGATATTAGTAAAATATGTATAGAATAGAACTGAAATTGCAGCGCTCTTTTATAAAATGTGTGCAGGGGAGAAAACAATGGATAATAGACAAAGGAATGATACGCATCAAAATATCAAGGTAGTGCTTCCGCCAAGACCTGACAGGAAAGCAAAAGGAAAAGCAGAACCAGCGGCTGAGCAGAAGAATACACAGCCGATACGAGTGTCGATACCACCGCACCCGGCGAGGAGAGTCTCCTCGCCGCAGCAGGCAATGTCGCCGCCCGCATCCAACATTTCACAGCAGACCTTCACACCGCCAACCGCATCCAGTGCCATGCAGGTGCAAGATATATCAAGTGCGGCAGCGACCAGGCCGCTATCGCCCACACTTGTACAAGATCAAGTGCGGACGGAGATGAGCTTTGAAAAGCTCGCACAGCTTGCACCTTCTGTCGTGATGATCACGGTCCATGACTATTCTGGGGAGGCGTTTGCGGGCGGCTCTGGGATTATGATTGGCAGGAAAGGGT
The DNA here is from genome assembly GCA_910586405.1 of uncultured Lachnospiraceae bacterium. Classification (GTDB taxonomy): domain Bacteria; phylum Bacillota; class Clostridia; order Lachnospirales; family Lachnospiraceae; genus COE1. Next base: position 79,392 of record CAJUII010000004.1, on the reverse strand, counting down.
ATATTCTGACCAACAATCACGTATTGGAGGACGGCAGCTTTTTTTCGGTCAGGATAGAGAATGATGAACAGTGTTATCGGACAAAAGAGATCATCAAATACAATCAGGTGCTCGATCTTGCGGTGATCAGGATTGACAGAGCGTTAGACCCGCTTCCAGTCTATCAGGGACCGCAGCTTGTTCGGGGGCAGAAGGTAGTCGCGATCGGAAGCCCGCTGGGATATTTTAATTCGGTATCAGACGGCATTATATCGGGCATCCGCACTCTGGATGACGTTCAGATGATACAGTATACAGCACCGGGGGCGCCGGGCAGCTCAGGCGGGGCGCTCCTCAATATGTACGGCGAGGTGATCGGCATTGTCTCGGCGTCCGCGAGGGGCTCACAGGGCATCAACTGGGCTGTGGGATATGAATACATCAATCTGTTTGTGCAGGGATTTGTAAAGTAAAGAATTGTTTATTTCATTAAAAATAGATTAAAATACTATTAAGATTTGAAAGTATGTTCTGTAATTGTTGAATAAATAGTGTTCATATGATATAATTTCAGTAATTGTGTTGGGAAATTTTACTTGTGAGGAGTGGAAATGTTTACGCATAGTAAGATAAAAAATCTAAATGATTTTTTTGTGGAACGCGACGGCAGGCCGGACAAGGGTGTGTACTTTTATAGAATCAATGGTTATACAGAGGAGATTGGGCAGTTTATACAGAAATATTATGAGGCGGCAAGGCTTTCGGGTGTGATCATCGAGGGCAGGATTCCCAATCCAGATGAGAAGAATCTTGACTATTATGAGGAAATTATGGGTCTGGACTTTCGGATGAGTCCAGACTTTATCGCACAGAGTCTCAGGAAATGGCTTCCGCGCATGAATGACTATCAGCGGGGGACTGTGGCGAGATCTCTTTTTGACACGCTCAATGCCCTGCGCAAAACTGGCAAAAATGACAATATGCTGAAAAATGCATACATAAAGTTTATGTGCTGGCTATATTATAAGTTTGAGCGGATTGTCAATATGCTGGGAGAAAGTAAAATTCCCAAAATTTTGTATGAGGGTGAGATCAGCAGTTATGAGCTTATGCTGGTATCTATTCTCTCCAATGCCGGATGTGATGTTGTGTTGTTGCAGTATGCGGGGGATGCAAAGTATCTGAGCATCGATGCGGGCAGTGAGAAATCAGACAAACTTGAGCTTCCTGGTATGCGTGCTTTTCCTTCGGATTTTAATTTGAAGTGGATTCGGACGCAGATACAGGAGGCGTTGAACAACGAGCGGATCTATGGCATAAAGCCTCAGATTCTGAACTGCACAAATGCCTGGATTGAAGGGAAGGGCTTTGCTGATTTTAGGAAAAGTGTGTTGGCGAGGGGGGAGGATGCCAGACTTTTTTATAATTGTTTTTATAGAATCAATGGCGTGGAGGATAAGTTGACCTACGTCAATGATCTGTATCAACTCCAGCTTGAGCTGACCAACAGCCAGCGCCGCGTCGTCATTGTGGATGAGTGTATACCCAAGCCTGGCATGGATGAAATCGGAGCGATACGGCGCAAAAACTACACCCGACAAGATGAGATGCTGATGGATTTATCCACAAATATTCAGTACACAGCCAATATAGAATTACAGCGGGTGATGGTGAAGGCATTTTTGGATGTGCTGCTTTCGGAGGCGAAAGAGCCCGACATGAACCTCAATAAGCTCACGAACAAGGCTGTGTATCTGCTCTGCTGGCTCAAACGGTATCAAAAGCAACTATTTTCAAACTGGAAAATGCCGGACGTAAGCTGCTTTATTCACATGGGACCCTGCAAGGACGAAAATGAGGCGCTGTTTCTGCGGTTTTTGGCGCGGATTCCAGTGGATGTGCTGATCTTAAATCCCAATCTTAACACAAAGTGCTGTCTGGAGGATACACTGCTCTATGAGATTCAGTATGCGGAATCGCTGTCGTTAAACCGATATCCTCAGCAGAGCGCTGACATTCAGATGGGGACGGTCGCATACCATGCGGAGCGTGAGCTGGATGGGCTTATGTATCAGGATACGGGAATTTACCGCAACTATCAGTACGACAAGGCGGTCTCTGTCACCTTGCAGACTATGTATGAGGAAATACAGATTCTATGGAAGGAAGAATTGAAATTCCGGCCGAATTTCAGCACGGAGAATGGCATCGTGACGCTGCCTGTGATTTTTGCGAAAGTGTCTGGAGTCAAGGATGGTATTGTCTCGAAATACTGGAGCACCATCAAAGGATTGATGACAGAGGATGCATATTTGGTCAAAAATGTGCCATATATCGATTCGGGAGCAGTCAATCCCATGAAGGCGCACGCGGTGGAATTTTTGAAAAATGGCCGTGTGCAGAGAAGAAAGATTAAGGAACATCCCAGTTATCCCTACAGCTTTCTGCGGGAGGAGATACAGGAGCATATTTTTGACAAACTACAGTTGTTGATTGAGAGCAAACTGATAAAAGGAACTTTTGAGAATGGCACAGAGTACACTATCGTGGCTACGATATTGAATATGCCCAAGGAGATTGTGCGGCTGATTCAAAAATTTGATTTTACAAAGAAAAACCCTAAATTAATCTATGTTAATACAGGGGAGAAGATAATTTCCTTGGAGGATTCGATTCTGACGGCATTTTTGAATCTGGCTGGATTTGATGTGGTATTTTTTGTGCCGACAGGATATCAGAACATAGAGCGGTTTTTTAATAAAAGATCTATGGAGGAGCACCAGATTGGCGAGTATGTATATGACCTGCAAGTGCCAAATATGGCATTGGTTTCATCCAATACACGTCCGTCGTGGCGTGATAAGCTTTTTAGAAGAAGTTGATTTGCAGGTTATGAACAGAACGGAGGAGTAAAAATGGGACTTGATTTTAGCAAAACAAAGACACAGGCATCGGCGATGGCAAATACAGTGGATGCCAGAAATGAGATTGAGGTGGTTGAAACGTATGACATCGTCGAGGACAGACAGCAGATGAATGAGGTGCTTGTCGGTTCGCAGGAGGTTGACAACATCGTGAGCACGATCGAGATCAACAATCTTGAGACGATCGTATCCTTTGGCGCGGAGGTTGCGGAGGAGATCTCTAAGGCGTCGGATGTAGTACTCAACAATGTGAATATGTCCCAGCTGGATGACTCGAGTGAGATGCTCAATGCGCTTGCGAAGGTGATGGAGAAATTCGATATTGACGAGCTTCAGGAGAATCCTTCCTTGTTTGGCAAACTTTTTGGCAATATGAGGAGGCAATTGGACAAAATCCTGGATAAGTATCATACAATGGGGGATGAGGTTGACAAGATCTATGTGGAGCTTCGAAAATATGAATCGGAGATCAAACAGTCGAACCGCAATCTGAATACAATGTTTGAGGCGAATGTAAACTATTATCATGAGCTGGTCAAATATATCCTTGCGGGGGAGCAGGGGTGTAGGGAGATTGAGGCGTACATCGCGCAGCGGGAATCTGATATGCAGATGACGGGAGACACCTCCATTCAGTTTGAACTGACCAGTCTGAATCAGGCGCTGATGATGCTAGAGCAGCGCACACAGGATTTGAGGACTGCGGAAAGCGTAGCTATGCAGTCAATCCCGATGATCAAAGCGATGGAATTTAGCAATATGAATCTTGTCAGGAAGATTAATTCCGCCTTTATCATCACACTGCCAGTGTTTAAGCAGGCACTTGCGCAGGCGATCATGCTCAAACGCCAGAAGCTGCAAGCGGAGGCGATGAGTGCACTTGACGCCAAGACCAACGAGATGTTGATTCGCAATGCGCAGAATACAGTCGAGCAGACAAAGCTGACAACGGCGATGGCAGCAGGCAGCTCGATCAAGATTGAAACATTAGAAACAACCTGGAAAACGATTGTGGACGGTATCAATGAGACAAGGCAGATTCAAAATGACGCGAAAAAGAAACGTGTTGAGGATCAGGCGCGACTTGAGACGATCAAGCAGGAGTTCAACAGGATGTATCATATGCCAGACAAGAGAGCACAGTAATTTTAGTATGTTAATTGTTATGAAGGAGGAAAAGATATGCCAATCAATTTATCAAAAGGACAGAAGGTCGATCTGACAAAAGGAAATCCGGGTCTCAAAAAGATTATGGTAGGACTTGGATGGGATGTCAACGCGTTTGATTCCGGTGCGGACTTTGACCTGGATGCAGCAGCATTTATGGTGGGGGCAGACGGAAAGTGCCCGACGGAGCAGGAGTTTATATATTACCATAATCTGACACATCCAAGTGAGGCATTGAAGCACATGGGCGACAACCTGACAGGCGCGGGTGAGGGAGATGACGAGCAGATTGCGGTTGATCTCGACAAGATTCCCGCTAATATTGAGAAGGTGGCATTTACGGTTACGATTTATGACGCAGATACCAGGAGACAGAATTTTGGACAGGTTTCCAACGCATTTATCAGAATAGTCGATGAGATGACGAACACAGAGTTGATTCGCTATGATTTGGGTGAGGATTTCTCGATTGAGACGGCGGTCGTAGTCGGGGAGCTGTACAGACATAATGGAGAGTGGAAGTTCAATGCAATCGGAAGTGGTTTTCAGGGCGGACTTGCAGCACTCTGTGGTCATTATGGCATAGAGGTTGCATAAAATAGAAAAAAGGAGGGCAAAAAGATGCCAGTAAGTTTACAAAAAGGTCAGAAGGTCAGTCTCACAAAGGATAATCCGGGGTTGAAGAAAGTCATTGTAGGACTTGGATGGGATGTCAATGCATTTGATACAGGCGGAGATTTTGACCTGGATGCGGCAGCCTTTTTATTGGGCGATTCAGGCAAGGTTGCGGATTCCAATGATTTTGTATTTTATAGTAATCTCACCCATCCGTCGGGCAGTGTTGTACATCAGGGGGATAATCTCACTGGAGTCGGTGACGGAGACGATGAGCAGATTAAGGTAGACTTGTCAAAGGTTCCTGACAATATCACAAAGATTGCGTTTACAGTGACGATCTACGAGGCAGAGCAAAGACGGCAGAATTTTGGTCAGGTCAGCAATGCGTTTATCAGAATTTACAATGAGGAGACAGGAGAGGAAATGATTCGCTATGATTTGGGTGAGGATTTCTCGATTGAGACGGCGGCAGTATTTGGAGAGCTGTACAAGAATGGCGGCGAGTGGAAATTCAATGCGATCGGAAACGGATTCCAGGGTGGTCTTGCGGCGCTGTGTGCAAATTTCGGTGTTGATGTTGAGTAATGGATTCAGATCATCAAGGTAAAACTAGGTTGATAGAAGGGAGAATACAATGTCAGTAAGTTTACAAAAGGGACAGAAAGTCAGTTTATCTAAGGATAATGCAGGTCTATCCAAAGTGATCGTGGGACTTGGCTGGGATGAGGCGCCGCAGGGCAAGAGAGGTTTCTTTGCACCCAAGCCGCAGCCAATCGACTGTGATGCGTCTGCGCTGATGCTCAGAAGCGGAAAGCTCTGTGCAAATGAGGATATCATCTATTTTGGCAATCTCAAGCATCCGACAGGTACGGTACAGCACATGGGCGATAACCTGACGGGAGCTGGTGAGGGAGATGACGAGCAGATTATTATAGACTTGGCATCTGTTCCGCAGGTTTATGACAAGATTGTTGTTGTCGTAAACATTTATCAGGCTGTGCAGAGAAAGCAGCATTTTGGCATGATCAAAAATGCGTTTATCCGCGTTGTCGATGCCAGAAATAACACAGAGCTTTGCAAGTATGATCTGTCAGAGGATTACTCAAATATGACGGCAATGATCTTCGGTGAGATTTACAGGCATAATGGCGAGTGGAAATTCAATGCGATGGGACAGGGAACGACCGATCCGGGGCTTGGCGAGCTTGCCAATCGATTTATATAAATGAAGTCAACAATGAATGAGGAGAAAATGAAAAATGAAATTTAATGGACTTAGTGACAAAGAGGTCGAGCAGTCGCGCGGACAGTATGGTTCGAATCAGATTCCTGATTCGGAGCCGACTACCTTTTGGGAGGAGTTTAAGGAGACCTTCGGGGACCCGATGATCAAGATCCTCTTAGCGATCGCGGCGCTGATGATTGTCATGTTTTTCTTTGGCTACGCGGAGATTTACGAGCCGCTTGGAACGATCGTGGCAGTGCTTGTTGTGGCATTTGTGTCAGCAAAGACTGGTGTGGCGAGTGATACCAAGTACCGCGAGCTGAAAGACAGCACAGAGAAGGACAAGTGTAAGGTATACAGAAATGGCGTCGTCACGGTGATCGAGGTGGATGATGTCGTTGTCGGAGATAAGGTGTTGTTGCAGTCCGGTGACAAGGTCCCGGCAGATGGTATTCTGATTGATGGCGCACTTAAGGTAGACAACTCAGCCTTGAACGGAGAGGCGGAGGAGTGCAAAAAGACAGCGGCAGACCCCAGTGTGCAGCTTGCGGATGACATTACAGGCGACACGTTCGTGGACAAGTATTCCCTGTTTCGCGGCGCGGTGATCTTTGACGGTGAAGGTGTGCTCGATGTCAGAAAAGTCGGCTTGAAGACTATGATGGGCAAGATGGCTGAGGAAATGCAGGAGGACGAACCAGACTCGCCGCTCAAGGTGAAGCTTGCAAAGCTTGCAAAGCAGATCTCAACCTTTGGCTACATCGGTGCGATTATCATTGCACTGTTTTATCTGGCACATGCGGTACTGGTATTTGACGGCGGGGCAGCAGGATACTTTTCACAGCCGATACCTGATATCATCAAGAATGTGATCGATGCGGTCTCACTTGCAGTCGTGATTATCGTCTGTGCGGTGCCGGAGGGACTTCCGCTGATGATCTCGCTTGTGCTGATGCAGAATACAAGCAAGATGCTTGACCATAATGTCCTTGTCAGAAAAGCAGAAGGTATAGAGACTGCGGGTTCATTAAACATTCTCTTCAGTGATAAGACGGGTACGATCACCAAAGGATCGCTTGAGGTGGTAGATTTCTTCTGTGCGGACGGCAATTCGATTGACATCCCACAGTTGAGTAAGCATAGTAAAATCAAGGGACTGATGGACCTTGCGATCGGTAAGAATACACAATCGATGTTTGACGCTTCACACAGAGTTATCGGAGGTAATGCTACTGATCAGGCGCTCATGAAGTTTATCGGGGAGGATACTTTCAACACGTTGGCTTCCAACAAGGAGTATGTGGTTACGGCGCAGCAGGGCTTTAACTCGACGAACAAATTCAGTCAGGCGCGAATCGACAGCGTGGGCAAGACCTTTTATAAGGGGGCGCCGGAGCGGCTTCTTGCAGCGGCGACAAAGTATTTGGATGCGGACGGAAACGTTCGGGATATAGATAAGGCAGTGCTTGACAGAAAGATTGACGAGCTTGCGGCAAAGGCAATGCGTGTGCTGGCGTTTGGCTATTCTGAGAACCCGCTTGTGGAGAGCAAGATCAATCAAGATATTGTCATTATCGGTCTGGTCGGCATCCGTGATGATGTGAGACCGGAGGCGAGAGAGGCGATTAAGGAAGTGCAGAATGCGGGCATTCAGGTTGTCATGATTACAGGTGACAGACTTGAGACTGCCGTGGCGATTGCTAAGGATGCGGGCTTGTTAAAGAGCAACGATGAGATGGCGCTCTCCTCTGCCCAGTTAAATGAGATGACAGACGACGAGGTAAAGAAGATTATACCGAAGATTCGTGTGATTGCAAGAGCGCTGCCGACAGATAAGTCCCGTATGGTAAGACTCTGTCAGGAGATGAACCTTGTTGTGGGTATGACGGGTGACGGTGTGAATGATTCGCCGGCACTAAAGCGCGCCGATGTCGGTTTTGCGATGGGCAGTGGTACAGAGGCAGCAAAGGAAGCTGGTAAGATTGTAATTCTGGATGATAACTTTAAGTCTATCAAGGATGCTATCTTGTACGGAAGAACGATTTACCATAATATATTAAAATTCTGTAAGTTCCAATTAGTAATTAACGTCACAGCCGTTATCGTCAGTGCGATCGCACCGTTCTTTGGTGTGGATGAGCCGCTCAAGGTAACACACTTACTGTTTGTAAACCTTGTGATGGACAGTCTCGGTGCGATTATGCTGGGCAATGAACCAGCGCTTGAAAAGTATATGCGCGAGAAACCTAGAAGAAGGGATGAGAGCATTGTGAGCAAGCCCATGATGGCACAGATTATCACGATGGGACTCTGGCTTACGGTTGTGAGCTTTGTCTATCTGAAAGCGCCGTTCTTTGTGGATTTGTTTGACACAGAGGAGCAGCATTTGACAGGATATTTCGTGCTGTTTATTGTGAGTGCACTGTTTAATGGCTTTAATGTCAGAGATGACGGATTTGGTATTTTCAAGGGACTCGATCAGAATACAGGATTTATCAAGGTATTCTTGACGATTATCTTAGTACAGGCGTTGATTGTCAATGCGGCACTGATACCATTTGAAGCGTTTACATGGATTGGAAACATGTTTAGCTGTAAGCCGTTTGGAATCAAAGGATGGATTACGATTGTTGTGCTGGCGGTGACTATGATTCCGGTGGATATGGTCAGAAAGCTTGTTGTCAACAGAAAATAAAGACCTGTGCAATTGGTAAAGAAATAAATAGCAGTTTATGAACAAGGGCTGTCGTGAAATGCAGTCTGCCTACCATTAATGGAGCAACTGGCAGTATTTTCCGACAGTCTTGTTGCATTTTTTGCCTGTAACTTTAGTATGTTTTGAAATATAGGAGTGATCGATGATAGTTTTTCATACAGATTTGGACAATACAATCATCTATTCATATAAGCATGATATCGGAGCGGATAAACGCTGTGTCGAACTTTATCATGACAGAGAAATTTCTTATATCACAGGAGAAACGTATCGGCTGTTAAAGCAAGTGAGGGTGAAGGAACAGCAGGTGATGATCGTGCCGACGACAACGAGAACGATAGAGCAGTACCAGCGGATTGATTTGGGCATAGGGACTGTATCCTACGCGCTTGTCTGCAATGGCGGTGTGCTGTTATCTGACGGCAGAGAGGACGAGGAGTGGTACCGCGGTTCGCTGGAGCGGATTGCAGGCAGCAGGGATGCGCTTTGTAAGGCATTGATTCTTTTGGAGAAGGAGCCAAGAAGAAATTTTGAGCTGCGCTTGATTCGAGAGTTGTTTGTCTTTACAAAGTGTGAGGAACCTGAAGCGGTCGTGTGTGATTTGAGGAAGTGCTTGGATGCAAAGGCTGTTGATGTGTTTCATCATGGTGTGAAGGTCTATGTTGTACCCAAAGCATTGAGTAAGGGAAACGCGGTTCAGCGATTTAGGGAGTATGTGGGTGCTGCGTATGTAATCGCAGCGGGGGACAGTGAATTTGACTGTTCTATGCTGGAAGCAGCAGATTTGGGGATTGCGGCGCCTGAGCTTGCGCGGGCATATTTGTTTTCAGACAAGGTGATCTGCGCTCCGGCAGAAAAGCTTTTCGCAGAGACCGTGCTCGGCACGGTGTTAGCGCATGTCTGAGCATTCGAGTGTGCATACTTATCTGGAGTTTTGATTGGTGATGCTTTCATCTGGCACAAATTTGCCCGCGTACAGTGAGTTTTCAGACAGATTCGTAATTTTTTAATTGGGGCGATGGCCGAGACGACCGCCGTCCATGCCAAGACTGATGCCGCTTGCGCGCTCATTAGGCTGGATGATGACAGTTACAGGCTGGCGGGCATTCCACTCGAAGCTGTAGGATTCTCCCGAGGTCTGACCGATAAAGGTTTTCCAGTTGATATCCATCTTGATATCAGGATCACAGTAGCCGTTGCCCATCCAGCACACGACAGCATCCGGGTCAACGGCGAGTGTGGAGCCGGTCTGGACGTTGCTCAGCACAATGGGATTTCCGTCGATTAAGATGGCAACGTATGCATTCGGTCCGGTTCCTGTCAGGGTGGAGGTGGCAAGCCCTTTCTGAGAAATGACGCCGCAGCCGATGAAGCGCACGTCGTATTTGCAGTCCGGGGTGAAGGCGAGAATATTTTCCGACTCAATCGAGAGCACTTCGCCGGGCTGAAGCTGGTATACCACTACATGCTGGGCATGGTTGGCATAGTATGTAATGCTGTCGCCGTTCATCATGACTTTCATAAGCGGGAGATTTTCGCCAGTGACGCGCCGCAGCAGGGAGCCGATCAGCGCCTGCCCTGCATTTTCCTGCGGCCCGAGCAGCAGCTTTTCAAATTTATAATTTTTCTGTCCGCCGTTTTCACCGCAGATAAAGGAACCTGCCTTGGTGAACAGCACATCATTTCCGCGGCAGGTCACTTTCAGGGTTAATTCGTTAATCACTTCAAATGTCAACATTGTTTGTTACTCCTTTTTGTATCCATACATGAATCAATCGTTTCTCAGAGAACCTGAACGCCGTACAGCGCACACAGGCCGGCAAGATCTTTGGCGACGCCGTTTCCGACAGCGTTAAATTTCCATGCGCCGTTGTGCTGGTAAAGTTCTCCGATCATCATCGAAATCACATTATTGTAGTAGTCTGTCATGAGAAAGCTCACAAGCTCATGACCAGTTTGATCTAAAATGCGCACATAGGCGTCTTTGAGCATGCCAAAGTGAAGTCTGTTCGCCAGCGCATCATTGATTGTGAGGACAAAAACAATCTTCTTGACCTGTGGATTCAGCCGTTTAAAGTCCACCTGAATAAGCTCGCGGTCAGCACCGCCGCCAGACACAAATCTGGTGCTCTGGTCAGGGCTGAGCGTCTGGCCGTAAAAGACAAACCATGAATCGCCAATGACTTTCCCGTCAGCACCAAGCAGAAATGCCGACACGTCAACATCGCATCGCGCATCTGTGACATTCCAGCCAAAGCAGGCGTCCACCGCGGTCAGCGGGGCGGCGGAAAGCAGTATTTTCTGTCCCTTCTGCACTTTGTTCAGCAGTGTGGGAACAGGGCGCGCAATCGGAGTACCGCCTGTGTTTTGCTGCCCCGCAGTCAATGCAGGCTGAATGTTTTGCGGCTGTTGTGGCACGCTCGATGGAGGCTGGCGGAAGGGCTGCTGGGAATACAGGGGAACAGAACTATTGTTTCGTGTATTTTTGACAATCGTTGTAATGTTATTCTTATTTTTAACGCTCTGCGGTTCAGGCATGTTGATTGACAGAATGGAATTGCGGTTCATGGGACCACTTGTTTTCATTTTAACAGTTACCATGTATTTCCTCCGTCTGTATAGTATAGTCTCTCGGAATCTTCCTTGCACCTGCTGTTAGGGCGGATTTTTCGGGAGGCTAGTATTTTATAAAACCAAATCATATTATAGCATATTCGGCAGGGAGGTACATTAAAATTACGTTAAGAATTTAAAAAAATTCTCAGTACATTTGATGGCACAGGACTGCGTATTAGATTATTGGATTGAAAAGAAAGGGGACTTGTGATAGTATGATTGTAATAAAATTTAGACAGAAGAAAGAAGGTGGAATTGTTGGCACTGACAAAACAGCAGCAGAAGGATTTACAGCGTCTGGAACAGGGCGAGATACCATTCCAGTGTACTTGATATCGAGAACCTGCATTCTGGTCAGGCGTTTAAGGAGTTACCAGATACGTACACGATTTTTATTACGGAGGAAGATTTTTTCGGCATGGGAAAACCAGTCTATCCGATTGAACGGATAAATCTTGCAGCAGGGACATTTTTTGAGGATGGGGAACACATTCTTTATGTGAATGGCAAATACGAGGGAGAATCCGATATTGGCAGACTGATGCATGACTTTAATTGTACAAGGGCAGATGATATGAATTATGAACTGATGGCAGAACGGACGCGGTATCTGAAAGAGAATCCGAAAGGGGTGAGTGAGATGTGTAAGGTCATGGAGGATATGCGGAATGAAACTAGGAATGAAACATTGAAAGAAAGTGCAATAAATACAGCCAGAAGAATGCTTGCAGATGGGATTCTGGCGCTTGAAAAAATTGCCGAATATGCCGGACTTTCCGTAGACGAAGTAAAGAAGCTGCAAACGGATAAAAATGCATAAACAGTATTATATCTTGGGAGCCTTTTATCGGGCTCCCAAGATGGTATTTAAGGCTGATTATGAGATATCCTTTTCATAATCTCTTGGCGGGCGGACATAACCTAACATTTCTTTTTCACAAGCACCAAATTGCAGGAAATTAAATTTTGCTTCTGTTAGTGTTATTCCATGATTAGAGTCACTTGGTTCGCAATCAGAACTAATGAACGGGTCATTCTCCCAAAAGCAAACGGGGCAAATATACCCACAATCTTCGTTCGCTGGAACATTATAGGTAAAGTATCCGCAACAAGGACATTGATGTTTTTTCATTCTGTATTTCAATCCTCCTAAAATATTTTGATTTGGTTCATACTGTATTGCCTGTTCTTAATTATTTAGTTTTTCTAAAAACGTATAGGACCTTTTTGACCCCATACATTCCCTGCCATTGCTGCATGGCAGGGGACAAGAAGTAAAATGAGAATCCATCGTATATTGTCAATATAGTATTTTCACATACTGATCTCATGCCTTTTATCAATACTATTTTATACTGTTATCCTACCACAACCGCACACACAATTCCACTCAATTCTGCTTTATCTTCCTTTGCCTTATTCGTTGCAATCATCATTTGTATTGCCTGTTCTTGCTGCTCTGTGCAAATTCGTCCATACGCTTTTGTGATATATAAATAATAACAATATATAAAAACACAATAAATCCCGTGTATTTCACAGTTTTCGAAAATTTTACCGTTAGTATCTTATCAAAATGCGTTCTATCTATTATAATAAGGCTGTCTGGTATAATAAGGCTGTTTAGGGATACATTTGGTTCGTGGTTTTTCTGTATGTCTGTTATATGCATTTTTTTGACAATGAAAAACATATGTTTGAACAAGGCGTTATTACAATACATGCTATGCAGAAGCTGAATGAAATGTATCTGAAAAAGTAATGATATGAAGTAGTAGGAATGGGAGACGATAAGCGTCTTTAGGGAGGACGAGATGGACTTTTTTGATTTGTTGACGATGATAGGTGGCTTGGCGCTGTTTTTGTATGGAATGCATCTGCTCAGCGAGGGTCTTGAAAAGCTGTCGGGCGGGCGGCTTGAGAGGGTTTTGGAAAATTTGACCAATAACAGGCTCAAGGCTGTGCTTTTGGGTGCAGGCGTGACAGCCGTCATCCAATCTTCATCTGCGACGACGGTGATGGTGGTAGGCTTTGTAAATTCCGGGATTATGAAGCTCTCGCAGGCAATTGGAATCATCATGGGTGCAAATGTCGGAACAACGATCACTTCGTGGCTGCTGAGCCTTACGGGAATAGAGAGTGACAGCTTTTTCTTGCAGTTGGTCAAACCGACTTCGTTTTCACCAGTGCTTGCTGCGATTGGTGTCGTATTCATTATGTTTATGAAAAATGGGAGAAAACGCGAGCTCGGTACGATTTTAGTTGGATTTGCGATCTTGATGACCGGAATGGACACCATGTCGTCGGCGGTGAAGCCGCTGAGTCAGGTTCCAGAGTTTACGGGATTGTTTACAATGTTTACGAATCCGCTTCTCGGCCTGCTGGTGGGGGCGCTGGTGACGGCAGTGATTCAGTCCTCCTCGGCATCTGTCGGTATTTTGCAGGCGCTGTGTGTGACGGGCAGTATCAATTACGCGGCGGCGGTGCCGATTATTCTTGGACAGAACATCGGCACCTGTGTGACGGCGATGATGTCTGGTGTTGGTGCGAGCAAAAATGCCAGACGGGCTTCGATTGTCCATCTATTGTTTAATATTATTGGAACGGCAATTTTTATGATTGTCTTTTACACCCTGAATGCAGTGATGGATTTTGCCTTTATGGAGGAGGCGGCTGACAGCGCTGGAATCGCGCTGGTACACACGGGATTTAATGTGCTGGCAACGCTTGTGCTGCTTCCTTTTGCAAACTTTCTTGAGAAATTGTCGCTCATTATCATCAAGCCCGACGAGGAGGAAGAGCGGCAGGCGATGGAGAACGAGCTGTTTGCCAAGATGGACGAGCGTTTTCTGAGCACGCCTTCCTTTGCGTTGGAACAGGCTTATTCGTATGTGCTAAAGATGGCAGCACTGACAAAGGATTCGCTGAAAGGGGCGACGGAGAATCTGTTTGTTTTTGACAAAAAGCATGTGAAGGACATCGAACAGATCGAGAGTCTGGTGGATCGTTATGAAGATGAGGTTAGCGGGTATCTGGTGAAGCTCTCGAGCCGGAACCTGAGCGAGCCGGATTCCCGCAAGCTGAACATGCTGCTGCACAGTGTCGGGGATTTGGAACGGATTTCAGACCATGCGATTAACTTAGTGGACTGTGCCAAGACGATGAATAAAAAAGAGCAGCACTTTTCGGAGAAGGCGACCGAGGAGCTGAAAATTTTTTCACAGGCAGTCTGTGATATCGTAGATGCGTCCATCAGTGTACTTGAAACGGGAGATGAGACGGCGGCAAAGTCAATCGAGCCGTTTGAGGAGGCGATTGATGTTCTGCAAAAAGAGATGAAAAAGCGCCATGTAAAGCGTCTTAGAAAAGGAAAGTGTACCGCTGAGATGGGGTTTGTGCTCTCCGATATCACAAACAATTACGAGCGGATCGCAGACCACTGTTCCAATCTGGCAATCAACGTGATGCAGCTTGGCGAGGACGACACACATGCGCATGAGTATGTTGACAGCATTGAGAAGGGGGAGGGCAGTGCATTTGACCAAATGATGCAGGAGTGTCTGAGACGTTATGAACTGCCGGCAAAGGCCGTAAAGTAGTAAGGATATACTGTAAAATAAGACTGAAAACTGTGAATTATGCCAAGAAATTTGAGTAAATTGCACAAAATTTATTGGAATCACATATTTTTTATTGTGCTGGAAAAAAAATTAAACTATAATGTAATCGTTGAGTTTAGTGCATTACAGTGTTAAAATAGTTTTTATAAACCAAGGAGGATTTAAAAATGTCATATGTAGATGAAGTATTAGAGCTTGTAAAGAAAAAAAATGCAAGCGAGCCTGAATTTATTCAGGCGGTAACAGAGGTTTTAAATTCACTCAGACCTGTTGTGGAGGCAAATGAAGAGTTCTATAAGAAAAATGCGATTTTGGAGCGCATCACAGAGCCTGACCGCCAGTTTATGTTCCGTGTGCCATGGGTGGACGACAAGGGACAGGTGCAGGTCAACAGAGGCTTCCGCGTACAGTTTAACAATGCCATTGGACCTTACAAGGGAGGACTCCGTCTGCATCCTTCGGTAAATCTTGGTATCATTAAATTCTTAGGATTTGAGCAGATTTTCAAAAATTCCCTCACAAGCCTTCCAATTGGCGGCGGCAAGGGCGGTTCCGACTTTGACCCGAAGGGCAAGTCAGACAGGGAAATCATGGCATTCTGCCAGAGCTTTATGACAGAGCTTTCGAAGTATATTGGCGCAGATGTGGACGTTCCGGCGGGCGATATCGGAACGGGTGCAAGAGAGATCGGCTTTATGTTCGGACAGTATAAGAGAATCCGAGGCACCTTCGAGGGCGTACTCACAGGTAAAGGACTTACATACGGCGGTTCCCTCGCACGTACAGAGGCAACAGGATATGGTCTGCTCTATCTCACACAGGAATTGATGAAGTGTCACGGCGAGTCGATGGAAGGCAAGACCGTTGTTGTATCTGGTGCTGGTAATGTTGCAATCTATGCGACACAGAAGGCACAGCAGATGGGCGCAAAGGTTGTCACCTGCTCTGACTCTACAGGCTGGATATATGATTCCGAAGGAATCGACGTTGCACTGCTCAAAGAAGTAAAGGAAGTAAAGCGCGCAAGACTGACAGAGTACGCGGCGGCAAGACCGAGCGCTGAATATCATGAAGGACGCGGCGTGTGGCAGATCAAGTGCGACATCGCACTTCCTTGTGCGACACAGAACGAGCTCCTGCTTGAGGACGCAAAACAGCTTGTGGCAAATGGCTGCAAATGTGTCTGCGAGGGTGCAAACATGCCTACAACGATTGATGCGACAGAGTATTTACAGCAGAACGGTGTATGGTTTGTCGGCGGCAAAGCTGCAAACGCAGGCGGCGTGGCGACTTCTGCGCTGGAGATGTCACAGAACAGCGAGCGTCTGAGCTGGAGTTTTGAGGAAGTAGATGCGAAGTTACAGAATATTATGGTAAATATTTACCACAATATTGATGACGCAGCAAAGCGGTATGGCATGGAAGGCAACTATGTAGCTGGTGCGAATATTGCTGGATTTGAGAAGGTTGTCAATGCAATGCTCGCGCAGGGTGTATGCTAATAAAATAACTCCCTTCGCACAAGGGGAGGAAGAAATTATCCTTTATCAAAATGATGAAGAATAATACAAAGTCCAGTTCGCAGAGCTGTTCAGTGAGTGCTAAATCGGTAATACTTCAAATTTTATGTAGTAGGAACATTTTTCTGAAAAGGAAGTAAAATAAAAAAGAGTTCCCAAAGCCTTGATGTTTACAGTGATAAGGAAGTATAGAAACGAACTGATCAGTAACGCTGACAAACAGCGTGCATATAGCAGCAGAGAACATATCACTTTCATGAGTGGATGGTTCTCTGCTTTTCTGTCTCGAGAGATTGTTGACGAAAAGGAGATCGAAATCAAATCCATGAGATTAAGGTCTGTCCTGTTCATTGTTACAACATAACGAAGGATAACTGGTACAAAAATGAACAAGGTATTCATCGTGTGCTTGGCGAGCTGGCTCGATGCGGCAGCCAGTTTGTTGGGGACATTCAGGATTATTTGCGCTGACAGTCCATTAAATACATGGAGGGAATATGCTATTAAAAAATAGTTGCAGAAATGAATATGGTGAAATAGAAGGAACAGCCTTTTTTCCGTATTTCCATAAAGATATCAATGTTGTATGCCGAAAAGGGACATCTATTGAATATACGGAAAAGTGCTTAGAATATCTACAAAAGGCTGATGAAGGACTTATTCTGCAAATATGTAAATATGCAGAATATTACCTCAAAGACGTATTACAAACAACTTCTATAGGGGAGTTATATTATTATGATGAAGAACCGTTTCCTCATGATAAGTTATTGGAACTGTTACAATATTTTAGTTTTGAAATTTTGTACATAGAGGAACCGCCTGAAGCTGCTTATGATTCTTCAGAAGTTCTCAATCTGTATGGAGGCTGTGATTGGGAGGAGGATCATGGAATACAGTGTTTGGTAAGAAATGGAAAAGTCATTTTCCTAGGAGGTTATAATAATTTAAGCATATGGGAGGATTATGACGAAGAGTATTTCTTTAATTATGTTTTTTATGAAAAGCGTGATGAATTTTGGAAGATGGCTGCAAATAAGGCAGCAGAAGATAACTGGCAGATCAAAAGGTTCGTTCGCTGGAGAAGCAAAGGTCTTTTGGCAGCGCATAAACTGGAGAATTTTACAGATACAATTTTAGTGTCCAAAGAAAATGTTACGCCAAAGGAAGCTACAAAAATATTTGAAAATACATATTTCTTTCAGTTAATGCATGAGTATCCGAAACTATTGGAGGAGAGTATGGACTTTTGGCTGGAGTGCTATTGCATTGAAAAAGAAGAAGATATTGGTGAGCTTGTAAGATTTATCTGTGAAAATTGTGAATGGAATATGTTTTAGAACTTATGTGAGCAGTTTCGCTGATCATGGCAGAAATTTGTATTATTGTCACACAATATCTTCATATATTCCGTATTGTCGAACTACAGCGGATTTGCCGCAGATTCCTTATAAAATGCCTGTTTTTGTACGATATAGTATATAGCATACCAGATTGTGTCTGAACATGCTTTTCCACAAATGAAAGAAAGGACGAGTCGGACATGTTCTGATATGACACAACTATAAATTTGTCTGAATCAAGGAGGATGATGGCATGAGTATGATGATGGGAATTAGCAGCCCCAACACGAGACGACTGGAGTTCAGGGATAAGGGCGGAAAAGTCGTTGGTTCTGTGACAATCAAAAGTGCGAAGTCGCAAGAGACAAAGAAGAAGCGGCTGCCGTACAGCTACAAGGAAATTTCCACAAGACTTTTAAACGCAAAAAAGTCGGGCAACGCGCATCAGGTACTGATTAGTGCGAAGCAGAAGGTGGCGGCCCTCAGGCTGATGTACAAGGGAGGCGTGTATGATGACAATGAGATTTTCAATGCCTTGATGCACGCACAGGCGATCACCAGAGTGGCGAAGAAGCGCATGAAACATCTCGAGGAGGAAGAGCGGGTCGATCATAAAGGCGGACCCTGCGAGACTGAGCTTGAGGAAAAAACTGAGCAAGGAACTGCAAAGCAGCTCAGGGAGGAAGATCCGTCAGATGTCAACCTTCAGAGAATGCAGAAGCTCATGGAGCAGTATGAGCGCATGATGGAGGAGGCAATGAAGGCATTAGAACGGGTTGATGACATGGACGAGTTCTCGGAGGGCATGGGAATCAGTGTACGGCAGAGCATGGACCCAGAGGACGTAGAGATGATGAAGAAGAAACATCGTGCCGACGAGATGAAAGAAATCATGGAAGCGGACATGAAGTACCTCAAAGCCATGTTTAACAAGTTTGAGAAGGAGAAGCAGACGATCGGCAGCAATGCTTATGGAATGAATGGTTATGACAGAAATGGCGTCTCACTCCAACTGGGGGGCATGAGTATTTCGACCGGCGCGTCGCCGAGTGCGCCAGCCGTGGTTGAGGGCGGTACGATTGACACAGCAGTGTGAGACTATAGCATATTGATTGACGAATCAATCGCAGCAGATTCCGCAGATATTGGAAATTCCAAGTCTGCGGAATTTTTGATGCACAGATTCATACATCGATGCTTGACTGTACAAGGACACCCAGATAAATCCCAAACTGAAAATTATCGGCATATTTGCCAAATATCTTCCATTATTTATAATATTTCTAGTAAATTTGCAGAGGATGTGTTAAAATAAATTTAATAAAATGAAAAGGAGCTGATAGTATGTATAAAATCATTACCATGGAACGTGAATTTGCAAGCGGCGGCAACGAGATTGGCAGACGGGTAGCCAAAAAATTAGGCATAGAACTATATGACAGGAATATTCTGGTGGAAGCGGCAAAAAGACTTGATATTCCTCCAATTTATATCGGGGATTTGGAGGAGACTGCACCGGGAAGCATTATCTTTAACCTCTCAAAGACAGCGATCGGCGGCAGCAAAAAGGACAGCACGAATTTGCCGATGTCTGAGAAACTGTTTTTGGAAGAGAAAAAAATCATTGAGGAAAATGTGGAAAAACATGACTGTGTGATCGTTGGAAGATGCGCCTCTTTTATCTTGTTTGACAGGGCGGACTGCCTGAAGGTATTTGCCTATGCTGACAAGGATTACCGCATTAACCGCGCAATTCAGACAGAGAATATTGCGCCTGCGGAGGCAGAGGATTTCCTGCGCAAGTCCGACAAGAGAAGGAGTAATTTCTACAATACGCATACTGGCTGGAAATGGGGCGATATGTCCAAGTTTGACTTGTGCCTGAATACCAGCAGCCTCGGATTGGATGCGTGCGTGGATATCCTTGCAGGCATGTTGCAGAAGTGACAAAAAAGCGTTACTTCGTTGAAAAATGATAGAATATATGATACACTAAAACACAGCAATACCATAACGGTAGGCGGTTTGCCCTCTGCGGAGGGATTGAGACCCTCCGACTACATAGAACGATGTAAAAATGGGGGGTGATGCGAATGATAACAATAGAAAGTCTGATTGCAATAATCAGTTTGGTGCTGACTTCTTTTGGACTTGGTTATACAATTGGCAGCAGCACAAAAAAATAACCGCCCAAGCCTATCAATCTTAGCGGTTATCTTTTACTAATATTACTGGGCAAACCGTCTATCGGTATTGCTTTTTCATATTTACTATAACATAGTTTCAGTTCGATATCAATAGTTTCTCTTATACAAATTTTGCACTTTTATGACCCGCTCGACTGATAACACCGCACGCCAAACTTCCAAAGCAGCAGCGCCGGGATAAAAAACCAGCAGGCGGCAAGCGGCAGAAACATATAAAAGACCGAGGTCTGCCGGTCAAGGATATACAGGAGCGGATAGTACTGTACCAGCGCATAAGGAATGACAAATGTCGTAAACAGCAGCATCTTTTTGCCATAGATGCCAATCGGATATTTGCCAAGCTCCCTGCCACCGTCAGTAAAAACATTCATGAACTCAAGCCCTTCGAGTGTAAAAAAGCACAGCGCCGCATAGATAAAAAACAGCGCTGTAAAGACCACTGTGCCGCCAGCCAGCATAAACAAAAGCGTACATATTTTGGGGACATTCTAAACATCGGAGAACTGCCCGGGCAAGCCTTGTCGCCATGCTTCTTGCAAACCACATGTTATAGATACTGATGGGTCTGCATAGTTCATAGGAAATGTTTCCGTTTACAATGGAGTCAAAAATGTCATTTTCCATCATCCACACAGCAAAAAATGCAAGAAATGCCTGTTGCAGCCAGACATAGGATGATGTCGCGGAGAGGCTCATCGGGAAAGCAGCTGCGTCTGTGCGGTAAAAAGCGCGGTACATCATGATTTGCATGCCGCCCCATGCAAACTGCGTGATAATTCCTGCCAGTGCGGCAGTGCGGTACTGTAGACCCATCGTAAAACGCAGTTGAAAGAAGGACAGATATTTTTTCATAGGTATCCATGCCTCCTTCTAAATGTTGTAGGTGCGGTAGAGCTCGGCAACCGTCGCATCAATGCTCTCATTCCCGGTTCGGATGTCGTTGAGGGAGCCGTCCATGAGAATCTGCCCTTTGCCAATCAGCAGGATTCTGCTTGTGAGGGATTCAATATCCTGCATGTCATGCGTTGTCAGAATCACAGTGGTCTTGTGTGTCTGGTTCTGCCGGAGGATAAAATCGCGGACGGCAAGTTTGGAAACGGCATCTAAGCCAATCGTCGGCTCGTCCAGAAACAGAATGCGCGGACGGTGCAGCAAAGATGCGGCAATCTCGCACCGCATTCGCTGTCCGAGTGAGAGCTGTCTTGCCGGTGAGCGAAGCAGTTCAGATAAGTTTAGTAATGTTGTGAGTTCTTCGAGACTCTGCTGGTAGCAGATATCGGAAATAGAATAGATGTCCTTTAACAAGGAAAAGGAATCAATGACAGGAACATCCCACCAAAGCTGTGAACGCTGGCCAAAGACGACGCCGATCTCGCGCACATGGTCGATTCTGTTCTTGTGCGGTACGCGCCCGTCCACAAGGACTGTGCCGCTGTCTGGTGTCAATATTCCGCTCAGTATTTTAATGGTAGAGCTTTTGCCTGCTCCGTTGGGTCCGATGTAGCCCACCATCTCACCATCGCGAATCGTGAAGCTGACATCATTTAGGGCATGAATGGTTTCATACTCCCGGTGAAAAAGTGCTTTGCAGGCTTCGCCAAAGCCTGCGTTTCGTTTTGCAATCTTGTACGACTTGCATACGTGTTCCATCGTAATCATTTTGCTTCCTCCTGATAGTTATACTTTTGAAACAGAGTTTTTCAGTATCTTTCCAAGTAGGTAAAATCGAGTGCGCCGGACCCGATTTTTTCGGTAGGCTTAGAATTTTATCACACATCAATCATAAAAACAACAGAAATAACATATAAAATAATAGGATATATTTTGTGAACAATCACTACACTGCGCACATATGATAAGTAAAAATAGTTTGGAGGGGTCTATCACTATGGCAGATATTACTCCAGGAATGATATTTACGGACACACTTCGAAACGGAAAGCCCGACGCGTTGGCGTGGATTCGGGGAAACGCACAGAATCCACAGTTGAGCGGCATTGTAAAATTTTATGCCACGCCATATGCGGGGGTGTTGATCGAAGCGGAAATCTTCGGACTACCCAACATTGCAACACAGTATTCATCCGATTTCTATGCGATGCATATTCATGAAAAGGGTGACTGCACAATGCCTTTTGATAAGACAGGGGGACATTACAATCCGACAAACGCGCCGCACCCTGACCATGCGGGGGACATGATTCCGCTCATGGGCAATCAGGGCTATGCGTGGCTTTCTTTTTATGACAAGCGTTTTCAGATATCGGAGATAATGGGAAGAAGCATTATCATTCATAAAATGCCAGATGATTTCAAATCCCAGCCCTCAGGGGATGCCGGAGAAAAAATTGGGTGCGGTGTGATTCGATAGAGTTAGCGTGGTTTTACGAGTCCGGTCATAGGAGAGCATCAGGGGATCGTATAACAGCAGAGGTAAGGATTGTTGTCCTTACCTTTGTTGTTTTTGTAAGAATTTCGTTTGGAATCGTGTGTCGAAATATGTCATTTTGTGCGCTGTAGGATGTGGATAACTATTGATAAGTGTACAGATCTATCGTCATATCCACATATTTATGCACGATATCCACAAAAATATTGGGGAAGAATCCTTTGTAAATATGATAAAATGTCTAAAAATGTCGAAATTCCTATAAATGTGTCATGGAATCAGAATGTCGATTTTGCATAAAAAATTAATAAATATGCTATTGTTTTCTGATTGCAAAAGGGATATCATAAAAGAGGAAAATAAAAGCGAAAACGGAGGGAATCATTATGGCAATTTTAGTTACAGGCGGCGCCGGCTTTATCGGCAGCCATACAGTAGTAGAGCTTCAGAATGCAGGGTATGATGTGGTGGTGGTGGATAATTTGTCCAATGCGAGTGTCAAGTCCTTGCAGCGTGTGGAGAAGATTACGGGGAAACCGGTTACTTTTTATAAGGCTGACATTCTTGACAGAGAGGCGTTAGAGAAGATTTTTGACGAGCAGCAGATTGATTCCTGCATTCATTTTGCCGGATTAAAGGCGGTCGGGGAGTCTGTGGCTAAGCCGTGGGAATATTATAATAATAACATTGCGGGAACATTGACGCTCGTCGATGTGATGAGACAGCATGGCTGCAAAAATATTATTTTCTCCTCCTCAGCGACGGTCTACGGGGACCCTGCATTTATTCCAATCACGGAGGAGTGCCCTAAGGGACAGTGCACAAATCCTTATGGCTGGACAAAGTCGATGCTCGAGCAGATTTTATCGGATATGCAGAAGGCAGATCCAGAGTGGAATGTAATCCTCCTTCGCTATTTTAATCCAATCGGTGCACACCAGAGCGGCACGATGGGAGAGAATCCGAATGGCATTCCGAACAATCTGATGCCCTATATCACGCAGGTCGCGGTGGGCAAGCTGGAGAAGCTCGGCGTGTTTGGCAATGACTATGATACGCATGACGGAACCGGTGTGAGGGATTATATCCATGTGGTAGACCTTGCGGTTGGCCATGTGAAGGCATTAAAGAAGATTGACGAGAAGGCAGGACTCTGCATTTACAATCTTGGCACAGGGACAGGCTACAGCGTGCTTGACATTGTGAAGAACTTTGAGGAGGCGACAGGCGTCAAGATTCCGTATGAGATGAAGCCAAGGCGCGCCGGGGATATCGCGACGTGCTACGCAGATGCTGCAAAGGCAAAGGAAGAGCTTGGCTGGACCGCGCAGTATGGCATCAAGGAGATGTGTGCAGACAGCTGGAGATGGCAGTCCAACAACCCGAATGGATATGAAGAATAAATAAAAAAATCCGCAGTCTGGGCTGCGGATTTTTTATGCACACGGGCGTATTCTCTATTCAATTACATCAAGATTTCACCGTTTTTGTAGCGATTGATGTAGCTGTGAATACGGTCATTTGGATTGAGCAGATCGCTGATGGAGGAGTCATGGTTTAAGGTATCGATAATATAGGCGATATACTTGCTCATGTCGCAGCTAATATACCACTCTTTGTCCAAAAGCTCTGGTTTCTGGTAGATTAGGTTGGTCGTGAGGACACGGTAGATTAACCCCTGTTCAAATGCCTCGTCAAATTTATTCAGTCCGGCGGTAAAGAGTCCGAAGGTTGCGGCGGCAAAGATACGTTTTGCCTTGCGCTTTTTGAGGTCTGTTGCAACCTCGATCATGCTCTCGCCGGAGGAGATCATATCATCTACGATAATGACATCTTTGCCCTCCACGCTGCTTCCGAGGAACTCGTGCGCTACGATGGGATTGCGCCCCTTGACAATCTTGGTGTAGTCACGCCGTTTGTAGAACATGCCCATGTCAAGCCCCATCACGTTTGCCATGTAGATCGCACGGCCCATACCGCCCTCGTCGGGACTGACGATCATCATATGGTCCGCGTCGATTGTCAGGTCAGGGACGTTGTTTAACAGACCTTTGATAAACTGGTATGTGGGCGATACGGTCTCAAAACCATTTAGGGGAATCGCGTTCTGGACGCGCGGGTCGTGGGCGTCAAAGGTGATGATATTGTCCACACCCATGTTGACCATCTCCTGCAATGCCAGCGCACAGTCAAGAGACTCTCTGGAATTTCTCTTGTGCTGGCGGCTCTCATACAAATAGGGCATAATCACCGTGATGCGCCTTGATTTGCCGCCGATCGCAGCGATGATTCTCTTTAAGTCCTGAAAGTGGTCGTCGGGTGACATATGGTTTTCCTGACCGCACAGAGAGTATGTCAGGCTGTAGTTGGTGACGTCCACCAGAAGATAGATGTCGTCGCCGCGCACAGATTCCAGAATTTCTCCCTTTGCCTCACCGGTTCCAAAGCGTGGAACACGGGTCTGTATAATATAAGAATCGCGCTGATACCCTGCAAACGCAAGAGAGTCCTTGTGCTCACTCTCACGTTCCGCCCGCCATCTGACAAGATACTTGTCCACCTTGTCGCCCAGCTCCTTGCAGCCGCTCAAAGGAATGATGCCTAATGAACCTACAGGTATTGAATTGAGATTTCTTTTTTCCTCACGAACTGGCATAGAAAAACCCTCGCTTTCCGTATAAATAGTATGTATATTTTCATTTGTTTGCAGATGATGTTTTCTTCTGCATCCGAATGTCTTGACCGGTTAGTTTACATATATCATAATTGCTTGTGATGCGTGAAAAGATCCTGTCAGAATATCGGTCCCGCAACTCTCCAAGCGAAAGATTTGTTGTGATAATGGTTGCTTTTTTACGAAGATGTCTGCTGTTTAGGCAGGAAAAAAGCTGAGAGGAGACGAAAGAGTTGGTAAGCTCTGTTCCTAAGTCATCGATAATGAGCAGGTCGCAGTCACAGATATCGTCGGAGATCCCGGACGCCGATTCGGCGCTGTCCTTGTCGAATGTACTCTTTGATAGGATATCAAAGAGCTGAGAAGCGCTAAAGTAAATGACCAGACTGCCCTGATCGATCACCTCCTTGGCAATACAACAGGATAGAAAAGACTTACCCGTACCTACTGTACCATAAAAAAACAGATTTCGGTAGTCCTTATGAAAGCTTTTCACAAAATTTTGGCATATTTGTACAGCTTTTGTAAATTTTTCGAGATCCTCCCCCGCATAATAGTCATAAGAGAGCGAATGAAAATTTTCAGTCTCAAGTAAATCACGGATGTGGGACTGTTCATAGATCAGATCAATCTCTGCCGCGCGGAAACAACTGCATTTATGGTTGTCGATATATCCAGTATCACTGCATTTCTCGCAAGTGTATGCCGGTGACAGATAATTGTCTGGAAAACCATTCTTACGCAGCAGGGAAGCTTTCTTCGCAGAGAGGTCTCTCAGGCGCTGTCGCAATTCGGCAAGCGCATTTGCTTCGCCGTTTAGAAGTTTTCGTCCCTGCTCGATCGAGATGGCAGCAACTTGGCGGTCCAACGCTTCATAAGCGGGTATTCTCTGATAGACAGTCTCAGTGTTTTGCTCGAGACGGCGTCTGGCAGCGCGCTGCTTCTCCTCATAGGAACGCATGATTGCATCGTATTGGCTGTTTGTCAGTGGCATGTGTTTTCCCCTCTTACATTGTCCGTATACTTGGTGGATGATGTAGCATTTCTAATTGCTTAGGATATTTTGTTCGAGTGCATCAAAGTCATAAGTATTCTGGGCAAAATTGTTAAATTTATTCTTGGTTACGATGTTATCGTTTTTGCGCTGCTTGTCCGTGATTGCACAGATGCGCTTATAGGATGCGTCCGCTGCTGGTATATCCGCCTTGTGATGGACACCTGCCTGATACCATTTGGTGAGAATACCGTCCGCATAGGCGAAGCGGTTCCTGTCCGTCGTCATGACGGTCTTGTCGCACGCTTCCTGTATCACATCCAGCCAGAAACCATACTCCTTCGTCCATCGGTTTATGTACTCGAGCTCCTTGGGCGCCGGATCTGTATTTTTGCCGAGTGATTTCATGATGGTGTAGACCACCTTGTCATATTTGCGGGAAGCGCTCTGGGCATCCGCGGGGGACATAATGCCCTGCTCATGCCATGCCAGTGCGACCTTTTCCATATACCGGAAATCCTTCTTGCCGCGCTCCACACAGTGCTGCACCAGATAGTCTATGAGGTCTGTGGAGAATCCCAGCCGGTCATACAGGAACAGGATGGTCTCCATGTCGCTGCGCGTTAGCTGCCGCGCGACATACTGCTCTGTAACCAGCAGGAGCTGTTCGATATCCTCATTGTTCTTAAAGTCTGTGAGTTCGTCAAGAGAATAGTCCGGTTTGGTGATTGTGTTGTTCATGTTTGTTCCATCTGCGGGCTGGCTGCTCATGCCGGCAGCCGTGTTATTGGGAGATGGCTGCGTCATTGCGGCTCTGGCAGTCATGCCCGTCTGCATGGAGGCCGGTCTGATAAAAGACAAGACCGGTGTGATACGCGGAGCCGTCCTGGGCGCCTCGTATGCGTTCTCAAGGGAAAGTACCCTGATTCCAGACAGGTTGTGAGCCGCGTCGAAGTCGAGTGCCAAAAGCTGTCTGGACTCCCAATACATCAGTGACCTGAGCACATCTTTTTCCGTATAGTTAAACTTGTCCGCAATATCTGTCACGCTTGTTGGGAGATTTGCGTTCATCATGCGGATTAGAAAAAGGTAGATTTTGAGTTGTGCATCGTTGGCATCCGCCATGTATTCATCAATGAATAAGTTGGAAATGGTTGTCTGATCACTTGTGGCAGCCCGATAAATATTGACACGATTCATAATACTTCACCCGTCCTGTAAAAAATTCCTTCGTGTGAGTCCGGCGTGGGAGGCGCCGGCATCTGGAAGGTAAGTGTATTGTAGCACACTTATGCAAAAAAGCAAGCCCCCGACCCCGCGCAAACCCTTGTAAATACTGGATTTTTCGGAGATGTGGATAGTGTGGATAATGTGGATAGGCTCATGGGTTAGGGGGGATATCCCTTGCCGGTCAACAAAGACAGCATGTGGATGAAATCAAAAAATATCCACACTCCTTTGGAACGTTGAGGGCGCACAAAAATGTGGATATTGTGGATAATTACATGCCAAGCAGGTTTTCACCGATTTTTACAACATCCCCGGCGCCCATAGTTATCAACAAATCGCCGTTGATACAATTTTTTAATAAAAAATTTTCAATCTCGTCAAAAGACGGGAAATAATAACATTCTTTGCCAAGTTTTTGCAGTTCACGCAGCAGATCTTTCGAGCTGATGCCGATGGTGTTTTTCTCGCGTGCGGCATAGATGTCTGTCAACACGATTTTGTCCGCGAGCGTGAGTGCGCTTGCAAAGTCGTGCAGAAATGCCTTGGTGCGCGTGTAGGTGTGCGGCTGGAACACGCACCACAGGTTTTTGTGCGGATAGTTGGCAGCCGCTTTCAGCGTGGCAGTGATCTCGGTAGGGTGGTGTGCATAGTCGTCGAGAATCTTGATGCCGCACATTTCGCCTTTTAATTCAAAACGTCTGTCCGTTCCCGAAAAGGAGGACAGGGCGTCGCGCACCGTCTTATAGTCTATGCCGAGAAGGTCTGTCAGGGCGATGACGGAAAGAGAGTTTAGGATATTGTGCTCCCCGACGACGCCAAGGTTTACCGTGCCGCAGTTTTCGCCTTTTTTCATGAGGGTGTAGGAGGC
Organism: uncultured Lachnospiraceae bacterium; assembly: GCA_910586405.1. Classification (GTDB taxonomy): domain Bacteria; phylum Bacillota; class Clostridia; order Lachnospirales; family Lachnospiraceae; genus COE1. Next base: position 51,302 of record CAJUII010000004.1, on the reverse strand, counting down.
GCGCCCGAGCGCATCATAGCGGGCGCCGGCAAAGCTGTAGTCGGCATCGGCTGCGGCGCCAAACGTTATGACGCGGCAGCGAAGCCCCTCAGTGAGCTGTTCAACATGGTCAATCTGGCGGTTGATGATCAGACACCCGTCATCAGGAAGGAGTTCGGCAAACTTCCGAAAAGAGCGACGGATATCCTCAATATCCTGAAAGAAGTCCATATGGTCCTCCTCGATGTTCAGGATTATGCTGATGTTCGGGAAAAAGCTCAAGAAGGAGTTGGTGTACTCGCATGCCTCCGTCACGAAATAGTCGGATTTGCCGACACGGATATTGCCGCCGATGGACTTTAGGATGCCGCCGATGGACAGGGTCGGGTCAGTGTCCGCCGACAACAGCACTTCAGAGATCATGGAGGTCGTGGTCGTCTTGCCGTGTGTGCCGCTGACAGCGATGGCAGTCTTGTAATTTTTCATGATCTGACCTAACAGGTCCGCGCGCGTCATGAGCGGGATATCTTTTTCCACGGCCGCAGCGAACTCTGGATTGTCCTGTGCGATGGCAGCCGTGTACACGACAAGGTCAATGTTGTCCTCAATGTTGCTGGCCATCTGTGGGTAGCGGATCTTGGCGCCCAGTGCGGCAAGGTGCTGGGTGAGCGGGGACTTCTTGGCGTCAGAGCCGCTTATATCAAAGCCGGCATCGAGCAAAATCTGTGCAAGGCCGGACATGCTGATGCCTCCGATGCCGATGAAATGTACATGGATGGGGTGATTGAAATTTATCTGATACATTGTTTTATGTTCCTTCCTGAAATAGATTCTTCTTTTATAATATACACCTCATAAGAGAACTTTTCCATAGGTAAAAAAATAAATTGTGTTCTCCTATATACATATGATGCCAAGCAGCAAATTATCCAAAATATGCGAAATTTTTCAAATTTTGTATTAAGCTTTGTCAAATAGCACCGATATATCTTATGTAACCATGAAAAATATATAAAAATATTCTTGTGAAAGCCATGAAAGTTGTTTCCTTTAACGAAAATGTATGTTATAATATAGTAGGGTCTGAAACCCATTATTAAGCAAGTAGGGGTGACAACATGATTAAAAAAGAAATGATCGCCATGCTTTTAGCAGGTGGACAGGGTTCGAGACTGGGGGTCCTGACATCGAAAATGGCAAAACCGGCTGTTGCTTTCGGCGGAAAGTACCGAATCATTGATTTCCCGCTCAGCAACTGTATTAATTCCGGTATCGACACAGTCGGAGTGCTTACACAGTATCAGCCGTTAAAGCTGAACACACACATCGGTATCGGTATTCCATGGGATTTGGACCGCAATGTCGGTGGCGTGACGGTATTACCGCCCTATGAAAAGAGCAGTGAGAGTGAATGGTATACTGGAACTGCCAATGCTATCTTTCAGAATCTTGAATATATGGAGAACTATAATCCTGACTATGTGCTGATCCTCTCAGGGGATCATATTTACAAGATGGATTACGAAGTGATGCTGGACTTCCACAAGGAGAGCGGTTCGGAAGTGACCATCGCTTCCATGCCTGTTCCAATTGAGGAGGCGAAGCGTTTTGGCATTGTGATCACAGACGAGAACAAGAAGATTATTGACTTTGAAGAGAAGCCAGAAAATCCGAGAAGCAATCTCGCTTCTATGGGAATTTACATATTTAACTGGAGAACGCTCAAGGAGGCACTGATCGCCAAAGCAGACCAGCCAGCGCTTGATTTTGGAAAACATGTCATTCCATACTGCCATGAGAAGGGCTGCCCGATGTATTCCTACGAGTTTAACGGATACTGGAAGGATGTGGGAACGCTGAGCTCTTATTGGGAAGCCAATATGGAGCTGATCGATATTGTTCCCGAGTTTAATCTCTATGAGGAATACTGGAAAATCTACACCAAGAGCGAGATTCTCCCGCCCCAGTATATCGCGCCGGACAGCGTAGTAGAGCGCAGTATCATCGGAGAAGGCGCTGAGATTTATGGACAAGTTTTCAATTCGGTGATCGGCTGCGGTGTCACGATCGGAGAAGGGACTATCGTGCGCAATTCCATTATCATGAATCAGGCACAGATAGGTGACAAGTGTACGATCGAGAAGGCAATTATAGATGAGTTTGCACAGATTGGCAGCGGTACACAGCTTGGCACACTTCCTGAGAAGGAGAATGATACCAGACCGGACATCTACAATAGCGGACTTGTCACAATTGGAGAGAAAACAGTTGTTCCCGCCAATGTTAAGATCGGTAAGAATGCTGTCGTGATGGGTGAGACAGTGGCGTCTGATTACCCAAACAGCGTTTTGGACAGCGGCAAGACATTGATAAAGGTGGGTGAGTGATATGAGAGCATTAGGTATTGTATTAGCAGGTGGAAACAGCAGAAAGATGGGAGCGCTCTCCCACAAGAGGGCGATCTCAGCCATGCCGATCGCAGGCAGTTATCGGAGTATAGATTTTGTATTGAGTAATATGTCCAACTCACACATCCAGAAGGTTGCGGTGATCACGCAGTATAATTCAAGAAGCCTTCATGAGCATTTAAGCTCCTCAAAGTGGTGGGATTTTGGACGCAAACAGGGAGGTTTATACACATTTACACCGACAGTCACACCGGAGAACAGCAACTGGTATCAGGGGACAGCGGACAGTATTTACCAGAATCTCCTATTTTTAAAAAGAAGTCACGAGCCATATGTAGTGATCGCGACAGGCGATTGTGTCTACAAGATGGATTACAATAAAGTGTTAGAGTATCACATTGCAAAGAAGGCGGACGTTACGGTGGTCGTAAAGGAGATGCCGGAGGACGCAGATGTGGACAGGTACGGCGTTGTCAGGATGAACGACGACGGCCGTATTGAGGAGTTCGAGGAGAAGCCGATGGTGGCACGGTCTAAGACCGTATCGTGCGGGATTTATGTGATCCGCCGCAGACAGCTCATCGAACTGATTGAGAAGAGCGCTGAGGAGGGAAGGCACGATCTCGTGCAGGATATCCTGATACGCTATAAAGATGTGAAGCGGATATACGGATACAAGATTGAATCTTACTGGAGAAACATCGCGACAGTTGAGGATTACTACGGTACCAATATGGATTTCCTCAAGAAAGAGATCCGCGATTATTTCTTCAAACAGTATCCCGATGTATATTCCAAGGTCGATGACCTGCCGCCAGCGAAGTATAACCCGGGGGCTCATGTCAGAAACAGTCTGGTATCGAGCGGTTGTATCATCAACGGGACAGTGGAAAATTCCATCTTGTTTAAAGAGGTGTTCGTCGGCAACAATTGTACTATTAAAAACTCCATCATTTTAAATGATGTGTATCTTGGCGATAATACCCACATTGAAAACTGTATTGTAGAAAGCCGTGATACCATTCGCGCAAACTCACACCATGTCGGGGAGACTGGCATCAAGGTTGTGGTAGAGAAGAATGAGAGGTATGTTCTGTAAAAATTTGAATCAATGACTTGCAAAAGGGGGACAAAAGAATGAGAATAACAGATGTTCGCGTTCGCAAAATCACAAAAGAGGGAAAAATGAAAGCAGTAGTTTCTATTACGCTTGATGATGAATTTGTAGTTCATGACATCAAGGTCATCGAGGGTGAGAAGGGGCTTTTCATCGCGATGCCAAGCAAGAAATCCGCAGACGGAGAGTATAGGGACATTGCACATCCAATCAATTCCAACACAAGGGATACGATCCAAAAGACAATTCTTGAAAGTTATGAGAAGGCGCTCTTAGAGCCAGACGAAGAGACCGTTTCTTAGAATATTGAAATAAAATGTGGGTAAGAGAGCCATCCGTTCATAGCGGGTGGCTTTTTATGCACACGGGCACCCGTCAGCTTCTCTCTTTTCATGTTCGGGTTGAAAAGAGACCGTATGTATGGTATGCTGATATAGAATCTAAGAATACAAAGGAGTCAGTTGATGTATCAGGAGACGGAAAAATTTAAGAAGTATGGCAAACTGTTTATGCCATTGGTGGGCGCAGCGCTCCTGCTGCCGTTTTTGGCGGCAGGGATTGTGAGTGTTTGTTTGGGGAATTTTAAGCTGGATGGAAAGAAAGTCAGCATGTACACGGCTGCGATTGACGATCATGTCATTTACCTCAATTCCGATGAAGGAAAAAAGGCCGTGGAGGAGGCGGACAAGTATGTCGCGTATTTGCAGGAGGCAAAACGGGCAGCGGAGAAGAGAGGGTGGTAAGCGTTTGAAGCAGGGTGAGAGTGGAGAAAATATTTTAAAACAGATTTTCTCCACTTTTTCATGTGGTAAGGAATCTATCGAAAAAGCGGGGATTGGAAGAAAATGGGAAGTTCAAATTGCGACACTTGTGCATATAATGTATATGACGAGGACGACGAATGTTATTATTGCGAGGCAGATCTGGACGAGGACGATGCGGTGCGCTTGATGGAGCGGCAGTACAGAGCTTGCCCTCTTTATAGAAACGGAGATGAGTATGCAGTGGTTCGGAAACAGATTTAAAATATTTGGCAGACTGCGGGACAAGAGAGCCGAGGTGCCAGAGAGGGCGGCCGCGCAGGCACAAACAGCAGCAGAGACAAAGACGAAGCAGGAGTCAGACATACAGGAACGGGGAATGAAGATGGTGATCATAGCAGGGCTTGGAAACCCGACAAAGGAATATGAAAATACACGCCACAATATCGGTTTTATGGCGATTGACGCGCTCGCGGACAAATATCATATCAGTGTGATGGACTGCAAGCACAAGGCGCTGATTGGAAAGGGTGTGATCGGCGGCACGAAGGTGGTGCTGGTGAAGCCGCTCACGTATATGAATCTAAGCGGCGAGGCGATTCGCGCGGTGGTGGATTATTATAAGGCGGACGCTGAAAGCGAGCTGATCGTCATATATGACGATATCAGTCTCGACGTGGGACAATTGCGTATCCGCAAGAAGGGCAGTGCAGGCGGGCACAACGGCATCAAAAATATTATCGCCAATCTCAAAAGCGACACGTTTCTGCGCATCAAGATTGGCGTGGGGGAGAAGCCCAAAGGATATGATTTGGTGGATTATGTGCTGGGACATTTCAGCAAGGAAGAGCTGGATGTGATGAAGGAGAGCCTTGAGAACGTGGACGGTGCGGTCAGCCTGATGCTGGAGGACAAGGTGGACGCGGCAATGAATCAATATAATAAAAAGTCAAAAGGTGAATAAATATGAACACATTATTGGCACCGCTTAGAGAGCTTGGCGAGTACGAGGAGATTACAAGGGCACTAATGCAAAGCGGCGGCAAGGCGAGCGTCAGCGGCTGTGTGGATTCGCAGAAGCTTCATATGATATTTGGCACGGACAAGGACTATGAGGTGAAACTGATCGTGACCTACAGCGACATCAAGGCGCGTGAGCTTCTCGAGGACTGCCGCCTGTACTGCCGTGAGTCGTATTTTTATCCGGCAAAGGATTTGATTTTCTATCAGGCGGACGTACATGGCAATCAGTTGTCAAAGGAACGCATCGGCGTGCAGCGCAGGATTTTGGAAGGGAAGCCAGTCACGATCGTCACGACCTTTGCCGCGCTGATGGCACACCAGCTGCCGCTGTCCGTGATTGAGGACAATGTGATCTGTATTGACAAAGACAGCGTGATAGAAGAGCGGGCGCTCGCGCGCAAACTTGTGGCGATGGGATATGAGAAAAGTTATCAGGTCGAGGCGCCGGGGCAGTTTTCCATTCGCGGGGGCATTGTCGATATTTTTGATCTGACGGCGGAGAATCCTGTCCGCATTGAGCTGTGGGGAGATGCGGTGGAGTCAATGCGCACCTTTGATGTGCTCAGCCAGCGCTCCATCGAGGAAAATGTGACACAAGTGTGTATTTATCCGGCGGCGGAGCTGATTCTGCCGCAGCCTGTGATTGACGAGGGATTTCGCAGGATTGAGCAGGACTGCAAGGCGCGGGCGAAACAGTTTCGCGAACAGACCAAGCCAGAGGAGGCATACCGGCTTGAGACGGCAGTTTCGGATTTGAGAGAACAGGTGACACAGTTTCAGAATTTAGTGAATCTTGACAGCTATATCAATTATTTTTATGAGGATACAATGTCGTTTACGGATTTGTTCCGCAACCGGCGCTGCTGTGTCTATCTTGATGAACCGCTGCGCATCGAGGAGCACGCGAGGGCTGTGGAGCTGGAATTTCGGGAGAGCATGACAAACCGTGCAGAGAAGGGGTATATTCTGCCAAAGCAGATGGCGGTGCTGTTTTCTGTGCAGGAGATTCTGGCGAAGCTGGAGAGTGAGCGCATTCTCGCGCTGTCAACGATGGAGTTCAAGAGCTTTGGCATCAAATTCCCACAGCGCTCGGCAGTCAGTGCGAGAAATATTTCTTCCTATAATAATAGCTTTGCAGAACTTGTGAAGGATTTGAACCATTATAAAAAACAGGGATATAGAGTGCTGCTGCTGTCAGCTTCCGCGACGCGGGCGAAGCGTCTTGCCTCTGACTTGATGGATGAGGGCTTGACGGCGTTTTACTCGGAGGATTCGGACAGGGTGTTGCAGCCGGGGGAGATTATGACTTATCACGGTTCCGTGCTCAAAGGGTTTGAGTATCCGCTGTTGAAATTTGTGGTGATCTCAGAGACGGACATCTTTGGCAGGCAGCAGCGCAAAAAGAAGAAAAAGACTTACGAAGGGCAGAAAATCCAGAATTTTTCAGATCTCAAGGTCGGGGACTATGTTGTGCATGAAAGTCATGGTCTGGGCGTCTACAAGGGGATTGAGAAGGTCGCAGTAGACAAGGTGGTGAAGGATTATATCAAGATTGAGTACCGCGACGGCGGCAATCTCTATGTCCTTGCGACGGGACTTGATGTGATTCAGAAATATGCCTCGTCCGACGCGGCAAAAAAGCCTAAGCTGAACAAACTTGGCACGCAGGAGTGGACAAAGACCAAATCGCGCGTGAAGGCGGCTGTCAATGAGATCGCAAAGGATTTGGTGGAGCTCTATGCGATCCGCCAGCAAAAAGAGGGCTTCCTCTTTAGCAAGGATACGGTCTGGCAACAGGAGTTTGAGGAGATGTTTCCTTTTGAGGAGACAGGGGATCAGCTGCTGGCCATCGAGGCAACGAAGAGTGATATGGAGAGCCCGCGCATCATGGACCGTCTGATTTGCGGCGATGTGGGCTACGGCAAGACGGAGATCGCCATACGCGCGGCGTTCAAGGCGGTGCAGGACGGCAAGCAGGTCGCATACCTTGTGCCGACGACAATTCTCGCACAGCAGCATTACAATACTTTCCTGCAGCGCATGAAGGATTTTCCGGTGCGCGTCGAAATGATGTCGCGCTTTCGGACAGCGGGGGAGATCAAGAAAACAATAGAGGGATTAAAAAAGGGGCTTGTGGACATCGTGATCGGCACGCACAGGCTGTTGTCGGCAGATGTCGTCTACAAGGATCTGGGCCTTCTTGTGATTGACGAGGAGCAGCGTTTTGGCGTGCGCCACAAGGAGAAGATCAAGCAGATCAAGGACGATGTGGACGTGCTGACGCTGACTGCGACGCCAATCCCAAGGACACTGCACATGAGTCTTGTGGGAATCCGTGATATGAGCGTGTTGGAAGAAGCGCCCGGCGAGCGCCAGCCGATACAGACATATGTCATGGAGTACAATGAGGAGATGGTGCGTGAGGCGATTGTGCGCGAGCTGTCCAGACAGGGGCAGGTGTACTATGTATACAACCGTGTCAACAATATTGAGGAGATCACCAGCCAGGTTGCACGCCTTGTGCCGGAGGCGAATGTGGCGTTTGCCCATGGTCAGATGAAGGAGCATGAGCTGGAGAAGATCATGTTTCAGTTTATCAACGCGGAGATTGATGTGCTGGTGGCGACGACAATCATCGAGACTGGGCTGGATATCTCCAATGTCAACACCATGATTATCCATGATTCCGATGCGATGGGGCTGTCACAGCTCTATCAGCTCAGGGGGCGTGTGGGACGCTCAAACCGCACTTCATACGCTTTCTTAATGTACAAAAAAGATAAAATGCTAAAGGAGATCGCGGAGAAACGGCTACAGGCAATCCGGGAGTTTACAGACTTGGGCAGCGGGTTTAAGATTGCCATGAAGGACCTTGAGATCAGAGGCGCGGGCAATCTGTTAGGCGAGCGGCAGCACGGACATATGGAGGCAGTCGGCTATGACCTGTACTGCAAGATGCTCAACGAGGCGGTCAAGACCCTCAAGGGCATGAAGAAGGCGGAGGAGGATTTTGATACGTATGTCGATATGGACGTCGATGCGTTTATTCCGCCAGAGTATATTGTCAATGAGGTTCAGAAGCTTGAGATCTACAAGCGCATCGCAAGCCTTGAGAATGAGGCGGAATGCGACGATATGAGAAAGGAGCTCAAGGACCGTTTTGGCACGGTGCCGAAATCTGTCGAGAATCTGATACAGATTTCATTGATCCGCGTCATGGCGCACCGCCGTTATGTGACAGAGATCAAAGGAAAGATGGGACAAATCACATTTTTTATGGAACCCTATGCGCCAGTGCATGTCGAGCGTCTGCCAAAGCTGATGGCAAAGTATCAGGGCGTGCTGGAATTTTCCGCCAAAGGGACGCCGAATTTCGTGTTGAAATACAAAAAGTATGGTCTTATAGAAAAAGAGGCAGAGCTGATGATGTCTTATACCAATAAAGTATTGACAGATTTTACGATGCTGTATGACGCGCAGCAGGTCTGTGCCGCGACATGACAGGTTCGAGAGAAAGAACAAGAAAACGGATTTAGAAAGGAGAAAAATGATGGAGTACAGGAAAATGGAAAAACTTGGAATCAGCACATCTTTGCTGGGATTTGGATGTATGCGGTTTCCGACGAATGCGGACGGCAGTATTGATGAAAAGGAGGCGCTTGCCATGATTGATACAGCGTATCAGTCGGGCGTTACATATTTTGATACGGCCTACCCCTATCATGGCGGTACGAGCGAGGGGGTGACGGGAAAAGCGCTTGCGCGCTATCCGCGGGACTCGTATTATCTGGCGACAAAGCTGCCTATATGGGATGTCAAAAGCATTGCGGACGCGGAGCGCATTTTTCATGAGCAGCTAGAGCGCCTGCAAAAAGACTATATTGATTTTTATCTGATGCACGCGCTGAATCGTGCGCACTGGAACGTAATTAAGGAGCTTGGACTTCTGGCGTACTGTGAAAAACTCCGTGCGGCAGGAAAAATCAAATATCTCGGGTTTTCGTTCCATGACGGATATGAGGTATTTGAGGAGATTCTGACCTCATACAAGTGGGACTTCTGCCAGATTCAGCTCAATTATATGGACAAAGACACACAGGCGACGCTAAAGGGCGTAGCGCTTGCAGAGAAGCTTGGCATTCCTATGATTATCATGGAGCCGGTAAAGGGCGGATCACTTGCAAAGCTGCCGCACGATGGCATTGACGAGCTGTTCAAGAAGGCGCGTCCCGAGGCGTCAACATCGTCTTGGGCGCTGCGCTATGTGGGAAGTTTTGACAATGTGAAGGTGGTTTTAAGCGGCATGTCAACGATGGCGCAGGTGGAGGATAACCTGAAAACCTTTTCGGATTTTGAGCCGCTTAGCGAGGCGGAACAGCGCATCATTGAACAGGCGGCAGAGGCGCTGCGAAAGAGAGTGCAGAACGGGTGTACGAACTGCCGCTACTGTATGCCGTGCCCGGCGGGGGTTGACATTCCCCGGTGCTTTGCGATCTGGAACCAGTATCATATCTATGAAAATGTAAATGAGACAAAGTGGAACTGGACGCAGGACATCGAGGCGGCGAAAAAGGCTTCAAACTGTGTCAAGTGCGGAAAATGTGAACAGGCATGTCCGCAGCACATCGCCATTCGGGAGGACTTGGCGCGGCTTCAGGAGGAGTTAGACAGGCTGTAATAACAAAAATATGTGTGCATTCCCAAAGAGGGGAAAACTGTGGAATATGACAGTTTTCCCCTCCTTTTATGGCTTGTTTTTTCACAAGAACATGACATTTTTCACAAAATTATAATATTGTAAAATAAAATGTAGAAATTATCGGTAGAGTATATTATAATAAGCTAGAGTCGATTAACATAAAATGTTAACAATTCAGATACTAATGTGTGAAGGTGGAGGATTAGAATGAGCGAGGGAAGATATAATATTCCAAAGCAGTACAAAGTTGATAAGGGAATGCCGCTAGAGGCGCTGTTCCAGAAAATTGACAATCTGAAATGCCGCCGCATCTTTGAAGCCGAGATTGAGTGCGTAGAGTGGAGTTATCATCTGGTGGACAAAGAGGGAGTCAAAGACATGAAGGAACTCATTAGAGAACCGGGGTTGTCAGTGTTTGAGGTGAATCTGAAGAGAAAACTCTCGCCGGATTTGCTCACGGAAGTATTTGTTGGATTATTTCAGAGACCGATTGTGATGGTTTATCTGTGCGCCGGTGAATTGGCAATTGGAACGTATATGCCTGAGGGAAAGGGTGCTGTAGGAAGGATGTGCACGACAGATTTCTATGCGTATGATCCGAATCGCATGATTGAGCTTTTGGACTATAATACAGATTACGGCAGGCCGACACAGCAGATTCACAGGCGGATTTACGCTACACTTCGGGAACAGAAGCGTATTATCATGATCGAGAAGGCGTTTGAGCGACTTAACAGGGATCACGAGAGCGTGTCCTTAGACTTTGAGTTTAGTCTTGAAAATCTGGACAGAATCAGGGCAGATGCGGATTTTGTGCAGTCACAGCTTATGGTTGTGTAACCTTCGGTAAGAGAATTGAGCAATCAATTTTTTTACATATATTGTACAACCGGGTGCTGGGGAGTTCCTGGGAGTAAGGGGGAATGAGTTGTTATGGATTGCAAGATATCAGAGGTAACAGCAGCCATAGTACTAAATTCCTTAAAGGGCGGAGTCGTTCCGAGAGTGGGGCTTGAATACATTACAGTGGGGAGAAAAAATGAGATTCAGGCACTATTGCAGGATGTTTCCATCATTGAACAGGGAGGGTCTGCACTTCGTTTTATAGAAGGAAAATATGGAAGTGGGAAAACTTTTCTTCTGCATACGCTCAGAAATCATGTGATGGAGAGAAACTTCGTGGTGACAGATGTGGAGCTTTCCGTTGACAGACGGCTTGCCGGAAACAAAGGGCAGGGATTGGCGACCTATCGGGAATTGATCAGAAATATGGCGACGCGCGCGTGCCCGGATCACGGTGCATTGCAGCTTATTCTTGACAAATGGATTGGCGGGCTCGAAAACGAGGTGGTACAATTTGAGGGACTTGTGCCGGGACATGAGGTTTTCGATGTCAGAGTCAGTCAAAAGATTTATATGGTTACTTCTTCGATGGAGGAGAAGGTAAACGGGTTTGACTTCGGTAAAGTGCTTGCTTCCTATTATAAAGGACACCGCACAGGTGATCTGGAGCAGCAAAAGAAGGCTCTGCGATGGCTCTGTGGGGAGTACGGGACCAGAACAGAGGCCAAGACAGATTTAGGGGTAAATCTGATTATTACCGATGAGAACTGGTATGACTTTATCAAACTGTTTGCAGACTTTGTGGTGAAGGCAGGATATGCGGGATTGTACGTGTGTCTGGATGAACTTACGACCTTGTATGAGATTCCCAGCCGTGTTGGCAGGGACTACAATTACAACAAGTTGTTGTCCATTTACAATGACGTGATGCAGGGAAAAGCTTCTTATATGGGCATTATTTTTAGTGTCACGAGAGAGGCGATGGAGGATTCTGCGAGGGGTGTATACAGCTTTGGTCCACTGAAGTCACGGCTTGCAGAAACCAGTTTTGAGCGGGAGGGTGCCTTGAAAATGAGGGATATGACATCTCCTGTGATCAGACTGTCCGTGCTGGAACCAGGCGAGATGTATGTACTGCTGGAAAAGCTTGCGGACATACATGGGATTCTGTACGGCTATGTACCTGGGCTGGAACATGATGATTACATCTATTTCCTCAAGCAGCAGTATGGAAAAAATGCTGCGGTGCGGGATTTGATCAGAAATTACATCGCGTTTTTAAACCTGATCCAGCAGAATCAGGAAGTGCCTCGGGAGAAGATTCTCTGTGCTATGAAGGCGCAGTGATGTGCACAGCTAGTGAGAAAAACTGCACTGATAAGGCACAGTGGTGTGCAGGAGCGTGGAAGGACGTATCCGGCAAGAAAATCTGCATTGATAAGGTGCAGTGCGTGCAGGAGCGTGGAAGGACGCATCCGCGAGAAAATCTGCATTGATAAGGTGCAGTGCGTGCAGGAGTGTGTGAAGAAGGACACAGCCTGCTTTAAACTAGAAAAGATAAGGGTTGGAGTAATGAGGAGCAGTAATATCAAGGCAGTAATATTTGACATGGACGGAGTACTCATTGATACGGAAAAGCATTACAATGCAGCATGGTGTGAAGCAGCACGCATGGCGGGTTTTGATTTCAAAAGGGAACATGCGCTGATGCTCCGCAGCTGTGATGCACAGCTTGCGGCGAAGATGATGAAGGACATCTTTGGCGCAGGCTTTGACTACTTTGCCATACGGGAGGTCAGACGTCGTCTAGTGGCGGAGCGGCTCGAAAAATATGGATTGGAGAAAAAGCCCGGTATTGATGAAATCCTGGCTTTTTTGCATGAAAAGTGCATCAAGGCAGCAGTTGCCACAGCGACACCAATCGAGCTTACCTTGCAGCATCTTGAGAAAATCGGTGTCCGAGATCAATTTGATAAGATTGTGAGTGCTAAGCAGGTGGAGCACGGAAAACCTGCGCCGGATGTCTATCTCTATGCATGTGCGCAGATTGGCGAGGAGCCGGCGGACTGCATTGCCGTGGAGGATTCACCAAACGGGATTCGATCAGCGTATGCGGCAGGCTGCAAGCCAGTGATGGTGCCGGACCTGACACAGCCTGACGAGGAGCTATTGTCCCTGCTGTATGCGGTGGCAGATACGCTTTGGGATATTCGCAGGTTTGTGTAAGTACTCTTGACAAAAGCTTGACAATGTTTGGAAATCGGCATAAAATAAAAAAGAATAAAGACTATTCAGGACACTGGAAAGGAAGTGTATAGTTACATGGACAGTTGTGACGGGAACGGGCAGCATCATATGGGCGGATACGCTGAAAACAGTGTTCTTTTTATGCACACGGGCACCCCAAGGAAGCATGTCAGCAGAAGCTGACGGGTGCCCGGCGCGCAGAACATAACGTTTTGAATTGTGTATGAAAAGAGAATTCGCCCGAGAGAATTTGGAAAGAATAGAAATAGAAGGGCGATGTTATTTTGGAAAATGAAATTTTTATTGAACCAGACTATATTCATGAGCTGGTGGAGTTGATCAGGAGTGATGTGAGCAGACAGAGGCTTGCGGAAGAACTCACAAATTATCATGACAATGATATCTCCAATGCGCTTGACGAGCTGAGCGGGGATGAGCGCAAAGTGCTCTATCACATTCTGGGCGCCGAGCGTGTGTCGGAAATCTTTGCCTACCTGGATGATCCGGGGAAATACCTTGGTGAGCTGGAGCTGGAGCAGGCGGCAGACATTATTGAGAACATGGATGCTGACGATGCGGTGGACGTGTTAGAAGAGGTCGATGAGGAGATCAGAAAGCAACTGATCGAGCTTATCGACGAGGAGTCAAAAGAGGATATCAAGCTCATTTGTTCTTATGAGGAGGATGAGATAGGCAGCAAGATGACCACGAACTTTATCGAGATCAGCAGGAGTCTGACGATCAAGCAGGCGATGCGTTCGCTTATATCACAGGCAGAGGAGAACGACAATATCTCTACGCTGTTTGTGGAGGATGATGACGGGACTTTTTACGGGGCAGTGGATCTCAAGGATCTGATTGTCGCGAGGACGTATATGGATCTGGAATCTCTGATTACACAGTCCTTTCCGTATGTGAGAGATCATGAGACGATATCGGAGTGTATCGAGCGTCTGAAGGATTACGCGGAGGATTCCATTCCAGTGCTGAATGACAAAAATGAGCTGATCGGCGTGATCACAGCGCAGGATATTGTTGAGGTTGTGGATGATGAGCTGGGGGATGATTATGCAAAGCTTGCCGGTATGACGGAGGAGGCGGAACTGGAAGAGACGCTGGGCGAGAGTATCAAGAAGCGCCTGCCGTGGCTGATCGTCCTGCTGGGACTGAGCATGTGCGTGTCCACTGTGACAAGCCTGTTTGAGGGCGTCATCGCGCAGCTTGCCATTATCGTGAGCTTTCAGTCGGTCATACTGGGCATGTCGGGAAATGTGGGAACACAATCTCTTGCCGTTACCATCCGCCTTTTGATGGACGAAAATCTGGAAACAAGACAAAAAATTGGTATGATATTTCGGGAAATGCGGATTGGTTTTTCAAATGGATTGATTTTGGGAATTTTATCCTTTGCATTGATTGGCGGGTATCTGTGCCTTGTCAAGGGCAAATCGCCGCAATATGCGTTTGCGATATCGCTCTGCGCGGGGATTGCTCTCTTGATGGCAATGACTATCTCCAGCATTGTAGGCACATCGGTGCCAATGTTTTTTAGCAAAATTCATGTGGACCCCGCAGTGGCTTCAGGACCGCTGATCACAACGGTGAATGACCTGATTGGCGTGGTCACATACTATGGTGTGGCGTGGTTTCTGCTGATCAATTTATTGCAGCTTTCATAGCTTTGTCTGCTGTAATGAATAAAAATCCAGTATATACAAATACTAGCAATACAGTTTAATAGTTATTATGAACTTGCAGTTAATAAATTACTGGAAATGGAGGAAGTATCGGTGAAAGCTACGGGAATAGTGCGTAGGATTGACGATTTGGGACGTGTTGTCATACCTAAAGAAATCAGGAGGACACTCCGCATCCGTGAATCAGATCCCCTGGAGATTTTTACAGATCATGAGGGTGCAATCATATTAAAAAAATACTCGCCAATCGGCGAGCTTGGAAGTTTTGCAAAACAGTATGCGGAGAGTCTCTCGCAGGTGTCAGGACATCTGGCGCTGATTGCGGATCGGGACCAGATCATAGCAGCGGCAGGCAGCAACAGCAAGCAGGTGCTTGGCAAGTCTGTCAGCAAGGCGCTGGAGGAAAAGATGAACTCGCGCGAGACAGTGTGCACGTCGCGCAGTGATAAAGATTATGTGTCTGTGACGGAGGATGAAGCGGAGGAATACCAGCATGAGGTGATTATCCCTATCATTACACAGGGGGATGTGATCGGCGCTGTTGTGCTGTTGTCAGCCAAGGCAGGCGATGAGATGAACGAGGTCGAAATGAAGCTTGCACAGTCGGCGGCAGGATTTCTCGGAAAACAGATGGAGCAGTAACAAGCTGTGATATCCATAAGGTGAAGAAGGAACCGCAGGTTTTTGCCTGCGGTTCAAATAGGATATGGAATCTCATGATATTATAGAACCAAGACATTGACGGATGAAAATGTCTTGGTTCTTGTTGTCTCATCAATGATTGCAAATCAGGCAACGTAACAATACATAAAGATAAAATGGCAGATGCTCCCGCCCATCACAAACAGATGGAAAATCTCGTGCGAGCCGAAATATTTGTGGAGGGAGTTGAACACGGGAAGCTTGAGCGCATAGATGACACCGCCGATCGTGTAGATGATGCCACCCGCTAGAAGCCAGCCAAATGCCGCGTGCGGCAGCGTGTGCCAAAGCGTGCCAAAGACGAGCAGGCACAGCCATCCCATCGCGATATAAATAATGGAAGAGAACCACTTCGGGCAGGTGATCCACAATGCCTTTACCAACATTCCAATCAGCGCGACGCCCCACACGAGCGCCAACAGGGAGTAACCCATCGTGCCGCCGAGGACGATCAGGCATACTGGTGTGTAGGAGCCTGCGATCAACACAAAGATCATCATGTGGTCAATCTTTCGAAAAACCTGTAAAATGCGTCCGGTAACATTGACGCTGTGATAGAGCGCGCTCGCGCCGTACAATAAGATCATGCTGGCGGCAAACACGGCAAGAGCCAGTGTGGTGAGTCCGCTGTGCGCCTTCATGATCAGCGGGGAGGCTGCGATTGCTGCCATCAGACAAGCGATAAAATGTGTGATGGCGCTGCCGGGTTCCCTGATCGTTAACTGCATAATATTTTCCTCCTTTACATCCACCGCTGAGCCCTTTCTTGACTTTTTTGTGACTGATTGGACAAAAAAGACAGGAGATCTTAGCGGCGTGGTGACAATTCATACAATTGTATATAGACTTTAATAAAATATAATATAGTATTAAAAACTACATTTGGATACTAACTATACTACTACTTATCATGCCTAATGTCAACCAATATTATGTAAAAGAATGCCAAATTACGAATTAATCCTCCTCGATCACATGGATTTCCAGATAGTCAAAATCGATATCCTCCACAAAATTGTCGGACGAAAATCGGGTTTTATCGTGTTTCTTAAAATCCGCGATGTTGGCGTCTAACCAGATTGGCTTGCCGAGGTCAAACTGGTAACAGACGGATTCAAGTGCGTCAAATACCTTGTGCGTGCGTGTCTCAGCGCGCTCGTCGCAGATGACAGTGTCCTGTATCATGTGGTTATCCTGAAATATTCTGGCCCATAATCGGAACATAATAGATCCTCCTAACAATGTAATAGTCTCTTGAAATCCTTCTTGTCTGTCAAAAATTTCTCATCATATCAGGTACAAAGAGCCTTTATTAGATGAAACATGAAACAATTTTATCATGAAAGCGTATAAATAAAAAGGATTTATTGATACATAGAAGTACATCTTATGGGAAAAAAGAAATTTAAATAAAAATTTTAGATTTGAACTGTTCACAATTCCCTAAAATGTGGTAAAATAATAAACGTTGTGTTTGTGGGGAAAATGGGAAAGGCGGGGGTTTATGGAGTACAGTGGAAATGGAAGCTCTGATGTGGATAGCTGGAAAGAAGTGATCCTGATATACAGTTCCGCTCTGAAAGAGATAGGGACAAAGCTTGAGATTCTCAATGATGAATTTCAGCATGTACACCAGTACAATCCAATCGAACATATCAAGTCAAGAATCAAGACCTCGGAGAGTATTGTCAAGAAACTCAAAAAACATGGTTATGAATCAACAATCGACAACATGGTACAATATATCAATGATATTGCAGGAATCCGAATCATATGTTCATTTACCACCGATATTTACAGAATTGCAGAAATGCTGGAACGGCAGAGTGATATCAAGGTGCTCTCGATCAAGGACTATATCAAGAGACCGAAGCCCAGCGGGTACAAAAGTTATCACATGATCGTGTCCATTCCTATTTATTTATCCGAAAAGAGAGTGGACGCCAAGGTCGAGATACAGATTCGGACAGTGGCGATGGATTTTTGGGCGAGCTTAGAGCACAAGATCAATTATAAATTCGATGTGAATGTCCCAGAATATATACAGGAAGAGCTTTATGAATGTGCCAGGATGGTTTCCGAACTAGACGCCAAGATGCTGTCGCTGAATGAGGAAGTGAAGTTGTTGTCGTTGGATTAATATTTCCGGTAAAATGAGGAGTGCCCCGGTACATTTACAAGAAATGCACCGAGGCTATTATGAAAAAATTTATCTATGTGTAATGAAAACACGAAGTAGTTGTCGCTTGCTATGATTAAATATTACCAGTAAAATATGAATAAACTATGAACAAAATGTAAGCTTATTGTGAATATGTATATGAATCGAATGAAAACATAATATTTTATATGCAAGATACACAAAAAGCGGTATAATATAGAGAAAAGCAGGCGCGTTTGAATGTAAGGAACTGGAGGTACGGTTGAGGGCATGGATAATTTTATGGATAAGCTGGCGCAGAAAATCAGCGCACAGGAGATGATCAAGGCAAATTCACAGGCGGAAGCAGAGGAGATGAAACGGCTGCAACTGCAAGTGTCGGAATACGAGAAGATTTTGCAGGAGATGAGAAAGCTGAATTACCGCAATACGGAGCTTTCAGAGAAGCTCGATCTGATGATTGGGGATAATGCGGGCAAAATCCAGAATATGAAGGAAGAGGAGCAGCGGCTGATCGCAGCGCTGCGGGATCTGACGGATGAACAGACGAGAAACCGTGAGGCAGAGCTAGAGCGCAGGGAGGAGGACCGGCTGGAACGGGAGCGGGCAGAGGAGGCGCGCAAGCAGACAGATATCTCTGCGATCACAGATTTACTTGAAAATAAATTTCAGAAATCCGATGACTTTGTGCACAAGGAAAATGTCAAGGTGTACAGAAATGTACAGGCAGTTGTGGTTGACGAGATCAAGCGCTCCATGGAGAATGCACAAAATGAGCAGAGCGCTTTGAAGAGTGCCTTGAATGCAAAGCTGAACAAGGTCATAGCATTTAGTGTGATTTCCATGCTGGCATCGGCTGCCAGCATAGTTCTGTGGGTGTTGATGATTATGGGAATCATCAAGTAAGGAGACGAGTATGGCAAAGATTTCATTTAAACCGGGCAACATGCTCTATCCGCTGCCCGCGGTGATGGTGAGTGTGGCGGACAACAGCGGAAACACTAACATTATCACGGTTGCATGGGCAGGGACGGTCTGCACCAATCCGCCGATGGTGAGTATTTCCGTCCGCCCGTCGCGCTATTCGTATCACATGATCAAAGAGACGGGGGAGTTTGTCATAAACCTTACGACCAGAGCGCTCACAAGCGCTGCGGATTACTGTGGAGTGCGCAGCGGCAGGGATGTTGACAAGTGGAAGGAATCAAACCTTACACCTGTTCCGTCAGACTGTGTGAAGGCGCCCGGCATTGCGGAGAGTCCAGTGAATATTGAGTGCAGGGTCGTTCGGACGGAACTGCTTGGCTCGCATGAGATGTTTCTTGCAAAGGTGGTTGCGGTGCATGTGGACGAGCAGTATATGGATGCGAAGGGAGGATTTCACCTGGAGGACGCAGCGCCCATTGTCTACAGCCACGGCGTATATTATGACCTAGGCAGCCATCTGGGAAAATTTGGATTCAGTGTACGGCGCTCAAAAAAATAAAATCAGAATGTATGGCATCAAAGCTTCTATTAGGGCATAAGGAAGATTTGGTGCTTTTGTTTTTAAAGGGTTTTGGATGGGATAAGTTTTTTCTTTACATTACCGCAAAAGGCTGTTAGAATGAAAATGTTAAAAAATAATCACAATGGTAAAAGGAACAGAATATGCATTTAAATAGAAAAATAAAGCTGTGTTATGTAGAGGCGGCTGCGATTGCCCTTGCGGTCTGTGCGCTCTTATTTCCGTCAATGCGGCTTTTTCAACATACAGGAGATAACTATTTCACGGTTCGGTTAAATGGAGTCGAGGTGGGAAACCTGTCTTCAGAGGACCATTTAGATGAGCTTCTGACAAAGGCGAGGCGCCGGGCGGTGAAAGAGCTTGGCAGCAATGAACTGGTTTTCATGGATACAGAGCTGGAGACTGTTGGGAGCGAAAGGATGTGGGCGGCAGTCGATGACGAGGAGGATGTCATCAAAAAGATGGCGGATGTCATGAAGCGCAGCACACGCGAGACACTTCATCGTTCGTACACAGTCAAGGTCAATGAGACTGCGGTGAACTTAGGGTCCTATGAGGAGGTGCATGAGCTGCTGGAGCAGGCATTGTCACCATATGACACACAAAGTCAGTATCAGGTCGAAC
The DNA here is from genome assembly GCA_910586405.1 of uncultured Lachnospiraceae bacterium. Lineage (GTDB taxonomy): Bacteria > Bacillota > Clostridia > Lachnospirales > Lachnospiraceae > COE1. The sequence goes on along the minus strand of CAJUII010000004.1, from coordinate 31,534 downwards.
TGGAGATGGACAGCGACCGTGAGATCAATGTATTGGAGGCGGTGATCCGCCCGATTGGGGACACGGCGGCAGAGGAGGCACCGTTTGACATGTCCGCCGGGATTGAGTCGGAGCTTGATGCGATGTTTGCGGCGGTGGAGCCGGAGATAGAGAGGGGCTTTGCGGACTATGCAGGCGGCCTGACAGATATTGATTATGCGGAGAAGATCGAGGTCGTGGAGGCATATCTTCTGGAGGAGGAGCTCAACACGGTGGAGGAGGCAGTGAATCTTGTGACGAAGGAGCAGGAGACACAGATTATATATAAGGTTGTCTCCGGGGATACACTGTCGCAGATTTGTCTCACCAACAATATTCCAATGGATGAACTGATTGCAATCAATGATGCACTAGAGGATGAAAATACAATGATTCGGGTCGATCAGGAGCTTGTCATCAATGTGCCGGAGCCAGAATTATCTATCATGTGGAAGGAGGAGCAGGTCTACACAGAGGATTACGAGGCGGAAGTGCAGTACATACCAAATGATGATTGGTACACGACACAGCGGGTAACTTTGCAGGAGCCCTCTGCCGGAAGACGTAAGGTGGCAGCCGTGATTGCATACAAAAACGGTCAGGAGGTCGGCAGGGAAATCTTAAAGCAGGAGATTTACGCTGAGGCAGTGCCCAAGATCATCGAGCGGGGAACCAAGATACCGCCGACCTATATCAAGCCAATCTCAGGCGGCAGGCTGAGCTCTGGATTCGGCGCGAGGAGTGCACCGACCAAGGGGGCCTCAACCAACCACAAGGGTGTGGACTGGGCGGTGCCGATTGGTACGACAGTGGCGGCATCCAATGCAGGGACTGTTGTTCACGCAGGCTGGGCGAGCGGCTATGGGTATGCGGTCTATATCAATCATGCGGATGGCAGACAGACCCGCTACGGACATCTGAGTAAAGTTTTGGTTAAAGCAGGTCAGACCGTATCGCAGGGTGAGCGGATTGCGCTGAGTGGCAATACAGGACGAAGCACTGGTCCACATCTTCATTTTGAAATACGTATTAACGGAAGTGCTGTGAATCCATTAAAATATCTAAATTGACAAAAAACAGAACGGGATATCTGTTGCTGCGTGAGTTGTTTCGTTAATGTCAACAAAAAACACAGATGAAAACAAAATATACATAGCAGTCTGGCAGTTTACAAATGTATGAAAAAGGTATATAATCGAAAGAGTTTGGTTATTGAATAAACAACTGTGTATAAGTGAACAGCGTACAAGTGAATAAAAGGGTAATACAAGGAATAGAAGAAAGAAATTTGACGCAAAAGGATTGTCAAAGTGCTAAGACGTGTATCTGTGTGAGAGACATAATAAAAAGTGCGTTGCTGGGGATGATAGACAGTGACGTAAACGATAGTGTGATGGGTTCAACAGTTACAGGAAAATGATGAGGTGGACGATGGAACAGTACGCAATTAAGGGGGGGAATCCCCTGGTTGGTGAAGTTGAAATCGGCGGCGCAAAGAATGCAGCATTGGGCGTGCTTGCCGCAGCAATTATGACGGATGAGATGACAGTGATTGACAATATACCCGATGTGAGAGACATCAATGTGCTGCTTCAGGCGATGGAGAGTATCGGCGTGATCGTATACCGGAGCGATAGACATACCGTGAGAATCAACGCGTCCATGATATCGGGACTCGTGATCGAGGATGATTACATCAAGAAGATCAGGGCATCTTACTATTTGCTGGGGGCACTGCTTGGGAAGTATAAACATGCAGAGGTGGCACTGCCGGGCGGCTGTAACATTGGAAGCCGCAAGATTGACCTGCACATTAAGGGATTTAAGGCGCTGGGGGCAAGTGTTAAGATCGAGCATGGGCTGATTATAGCCGATGCACAGCAGCTAAGGGGCGCACATATCTATCTTGACACCGTGTCAGTGGGCGCCACGATCAATATTATGCTGGCAGCTGCGCTCGCGGAGGGCAGGACCGTGATCGAGAATGCGGCGAAGGAGCCGCATGTGGTAGACGTGGCGAATTTTCTCAACTCGATGGGGGCCAATATTAAAGGCGCTGGAACCGATGTGGTTCGAGTGTCTGGGGTGAAGAAGCTGCATGCGTCGGAGTACTCGATCATTCCTGATCAGATCGAGGCGGGAACATTTATGTTTGCGGCGGCGATCACAAAAGGGGATGTCACGATCAAGAATGTGATTCCTAAGCATCTGGAATCTACGACAGCAAAATTGATGGAGATGGGATGCCAGATTGAGGAGTCAGATGACGCGGTGCGTGTCGTCATGTCCAAATGTATCCAAAATACACATGTCAAGACGCTGCCGTATCCAGGATTTCCCACGGATATGCAGCCGCAGATCGCAGTGTCCCTGGCACTTGCAAAGGGGACAAGCATCGTGACGGAAAGCATTTTTGACAACCGCTTTAAGTATGTGGATGAGCTTGCAAAGATGGGATCGAATATTAAAGTGGAGGGAAATACAGCCATTATAGAGGGCGTGGATAAATTGACCAGCGCGAATCTGACGGCGCCGGACCTCAGAGCCGGTGCAGCGCTTGTGCTTGCCTGTCTCACTGCGGAGGGACTGAGCACAGTGGATGATATCAAATATATTGAGCGCGGGTATGAGGACTTTGATGTGAAACTGCAAAGTCTGGGCGCACAGATTGAGAAAGTAGAGTCGGAGAAAGAGTTACAAAAGTTTAAATTGAAGGTCGGATAGGAAGTGCCTATGCGACCTATGTCGGTAAGCGGCAGCAAGTTTGTAATGTAAATGCAGAATGGAGATTCTTATGAAACAGCAAAAACATAAACGAAAGGAAACGTTTTCTCTTATTTTTGCTTCTAATATAGGAAATGATACCAAGCAGTTCTATCTTTCGGTTGTGACGCTGCGTCTGATCATAGTCCTGATGGCGCTTATATGTATCACTTTTGCGTGGACTATTTTTCGTTCGGGGACGCATTATCAAAATGAAACCGAGCTTCGCAAGAAGCTGGCGTCAAGTGAGCAGACGGTGAAACAGCTCACAAAAGAAAGAGATACTCTGAGTGCGCAGAATGTTGCTCTTGAGGAAGAGAATGAGCTGTTTAGGCAGGCGGAGTCGCTGAGAGCTGAGTTGGCGGAAGAAGTGGAATCACAGCCAGAGAGCAGTGAGGAGGAGACAGTCAGGGATACTTCTGTCCCAAGTCAGCTGCCATGTACGGCAGGCGGAATCCTGAAGGAGCAATATACAGAGGAGCATCCGTTTATCTCGTTCAGTACACAGTCGGAGGACCGCATTATTGCTGCGGGAGATGGGATGATCGCTTCGGTTGGCGCAGATGATACATATCCGGTTATTATAGAAGTAGATCATGGCAATGGATACAGATCGCGCTATATGTGTCAGCAGGAGGCAGCGGTATCGGTGGAGGCTGGGCAGCAGGTGCAGGTACGTGATACATTGGTCACAGTGAATGGCGGGGAGACACAACTTGACTATCAGGTGATCTTTGAGGAGCAGGCAATTGACCCGTTGCAGATCTTGGAAGCGAAGGGATAAAAAGGAGGAATATCATGTTAGGGAAAGGAAGAAATTCCGCATATACGGACGATGGACGAGAGAAGATCAGCACCCTGATCGGAAAGGAGACTACTTTTGACGGAGATTTGACTTCCGCGGAGACGATACGGATTGACGGTGTGATCAATGGGAACTGTACTTGTGAGAAGAAGCTGATTCTCAGTGCAGACGGGCAGATCAAAGGGAATATCTCCGCCCAGAGCGTTATCATCTCTGGAAAGGTGGACGGGGATATCGTGGTGCAGGGAAAGCTGGAGATTTTATCGACTGGAAAGATTGCGGGAAATATCACTGCGGGCTCTCTTGTCATTGACGAGGGCGCAGCATTTGACGGAAGGTGTACGATGTCGTCGGCAGGGTCAGGGAGTTTGTTTGGTGATTCTAAATCGGAGTAACGAGAGCATAGGCTGTCACAAAAAGCGAATTGCGTTTTTTGTGACAGTTTTTTTGTTGAATTTTTTACAAAAAGGGTATTTACAAATCAGTTGTCAGATAATATAATAAATTTACATAATGTTTTGAAAATAACTAAAGTAATGTGAAAAGGCAACCGATATAGTTAGTGTGAAATGACTTTGATGGCATTTTTTGAGGTTTCCAAAGTTTTTATTGTAAAAAAAGTATGAAACCCCTTTGAAAATTGGTTAAATTAGGGTATAATGGCTTAGTTATAGTATGTCTTTGCGGATATATAATAGATATAACTGTAATGGGAATACTAAATTTCAGTAGATGATGAGACAAAGCTCATGAATCATAGCAGAATTGTACCGGTTTAAACAAATTTGATCAGAAAGAAAGGGGCACACAGCCATGCAATACACAGATATAGGAATTGATCTTGGAACCGCAAGTATTTTAGTATACATCAGAGGAAAGGGCGTTGTGTTAAAAGAACCTTCGGTCGTTGCCTTTGACAGAGACACACAAAAGATTAAAGCCATCGGAGAGGATGCGCGTCTGATGCTGGGCAGAACGCCAGGCAATATCGTGGCAGTCAGACCGCTCAGACAAGGTGTGATTTCTGATTATAAAGTGACGGAGCAGATGATGAAGCACTTTATACAGAAGGCACTGGGCAGAAAAACTTTCAGAAAGCCTATTATTGCCGTATGCGTGCCGAGTGGTGTCACGGAGGTGGAGAAGAAGGCGGTTGAGGATGCTACGTACCAGGCGGGTGCGAGGGATGTCAAGATTATTGAAGAGCCGATTGCAGCGGCGATCGGTGCGGGGATCGATATCTCGAAACCCTGTGGAAATATGATCGTGGATATCGGGGGCGGAACGTCTGATATCGCGGTAATATCGCTTGGCGGCACGGTTGTCAGTGCATCCATCAAGGTTGCAGGCGATGATTTTGACGAAGCGATCGTCAGATACATGAGAAAGAAACACAACCTTTTGATTGGTGAGAGAACAGCAGAAGATATTAAAATTAAAATAGGTTCAGCATTTAAGAGACCGGAAGTTGATTACATGGATGTCAGAGGGCGCAACCTTGTGACAGGTCTGCCAAAGACCATTCGTGTCTCCTCCGATGAGACGGAGGAAGCGCTCCGCGAGACGACTTCCCAGATCATTGATACAATACACAGCGTGCTTGAGAAAACACCGCCTGAACTGGCGGCGGATATCGCTGACAGAGGTATTGTGCTCACGGGGGGCGGAAGTCTGCTTTGTGGATTAGAGGATCTGATCGAGTCCAGAACAGGAATCAATACGATGACTGCGGAGGATCCCATGACGGCAGTTGCCATCGGTACAGGCAAGTATGTGGAATTTCTTGCAGGCGGCAGGGACGACTGATCGGAAGAAGATGGTTCTCTAGGAAATGCTGAGTCAGAATCGTAAATTAGGAGGAACTTATGCTTAGAGGTCTATATACATCATATACCGGCATGTTGAATGAACAGTACAGAATGGATATTATGTCAAACAGTCTGGCGAATGTCAACACAGTCGGATTTAAGAAGGAAGGTTCAACAAGCCAGGCATACGCGGATGTGATGGCTGTAAAAATCAAAGACTGGTCCGAAAGCCCGAACACACCGAAGAAGCTTGGGGATATGAGTCTCGGTGTGAAGATTGGGGAGACCTATACGGACTTTTCACAAGGCTCGTTTAGAACAACTGAAAATACATTTGATCTGGCTATTGGCGGGAAAGGATTTTTTAATATTGAATTTACCAACAAAGCGGGAGAGACCTCTACGAAATATACAAGAGACGGCGGATTCACGCTCACAAAGGATGGTTATCTGGTGACAAAGGACGGTGATTATGTTCTTGGTGAGAACGGAAGGATTCAGCTCTCTACGACGGCGGGCGCTACAGTGTTCGATCGGTCTGGAAATATCTTTCAGGATGACAGACTTGTGGCGAGCCTCAAAATATCAGATTTTGAAGATACCAATTATCTGACCCACTATGGTGAGACGATGTGGGATGCCAAGGAAGGTGCGGTGGAGATCGAACCGGAGAAGGCGGAAGTTTTCCAGGGATTTCTGGAAATGTCCAATGCATCAGTTGTCAAAGAAATGGTAAACATGATAACGATTTCAAGGCAGTATGAGTCAAACCAGAAGATGTTGACGACATTTGACGACACGCTTGAGAAGACAATGTCATTGAGTAAAGTATAAGGTTTACACAAATTATAGGAGGGAACGATAAATGGTACGATCATTATGGACAGGTGCAACAGGTATGATTGCACAGCAGTTAAATGTAGACAATATTTCCAATAATCTCGCCAATGTAAACACAACAGGTTACAAGGCAGAGGTGATGGAGTTCAAATCACTTTTATATCAGACAATCCAAACGAAGACCACGACTGCAAACGGGGCAAACAAACCGATTGGTACAGAGGTTGGTCTGGGTGTGCGCAACAATGCGATCACAGCGATCTTCACGGACGGAAGTTTGTTAGAGACGCCCGGAGAGTCAAACTTTGCATTGAACGGACGCGGTTTCTTTGGGATTAGAGGCGCAGACGGCGAGACGTTTTATACAAGAAATGGTAATTTTGTGTTTGCAGTCGGCACAGAGGGGCTGACGCTGGAAACAACAGATGGTCTCCCTGTACTGAACTCTGAGGGAGAACCTATCGTGCTTGAAGATGATGATATGGTTGCCAGCAAGATCTCAGTTGGACGCAATGACGGGATGCTGTATTACCCGGACGAGAAGGGTGTACCACAGAGCTTGAATATCAGAATCGGTCTGTGGCAGTTCAACAATCCCGCAGGTCTTTACAGAGAGGGTGACAGTTTGTACTCGGAGACAGCAGCGAGCGGTGAGGCAATGAACGAGGCAGAAAACGAAAATCTGACAAAAACGAAGATGATTCAAGGATATCTGGAAGGTTCCAATGTCCAGATTGCCGATGAGATGGTCAATCTGATTGTGGCACAGAGAGCTTATGAGGTTAATTCTAAGGTTATTACGACTTCGGATGAGATGCTTCAGCAGGCAAATCAGTTGAAGAGATAAGCAGGAGGTAGCGGAATATGGATATCGGTGGTGTAGGCTCTACATATGCAGATTATATGATGACAAGTCAAGCTTCCAAGAATAAGGCGGATACCTTGCAAAATAAGCTGACGAACAGCGGTGAATCAGCAGACGAGAAGGAGCTTAAGGAAGCCTGCAAGGAGTTTGAGTCCTATTTTGTGGAACAGGTCTTTAATTCAATGATGAAGACGGCGAAAGTTTTTTCAGACGATCAGGAAGATGGATATGCGTCAAAGATGGTAGATTATTTTAAAGACTTTGCAGTGCAGGAGTTATGCGGCCAGGTGACAGATGGTGACGGGCTGGGATTGGCAAATACCCTGTACGAGCAGATGAAGCGCAACTACGGCATCGGTGTGGTGAAGCCGGAGGAGCTTTTAGCGGAATAAGCATGGAAAAGCAGCCGACCTTGTTTGTATGAACAGGTCGGCTTTTGTGTTATGGAGGGGCAGGCATCTTGGAGAAACTAAAGGGCTTTGTCGAGCATATTATATATAAGAATCCTGAGAATGGTTATGGTGTGATCAATCTTAAGGCGGAGGAGATGGAGATTACCTGCACAGGGATTTTTACAGATCTGGACGAGGGCGAGAGTATAGAGGCAGAAGGGGGATATGTAGATCATGCAGTGTATGGGAAACAGTTTCGAGTGGAGCATTTTTGTGTGGTTGCGCCGGAGGACAGGATCGCGATGGAACGCTATCTTGGGTCTGGTGCAGTCAAGGGTGTCGGTGCGGCGTTAGCAGCTCGTATTGTGCGCCATTTCGGGGATGACACGTTTCGGATTATCGAGGAGGAACCGCATCGTCTGGCGGAGGTCAAGGGAATCAGCAATCGAAAAGCGCGGGAGATCGCTGAGCAGGTCGAGGAAAAAAGAGACGCGAGAGATGCGATGATTTTCTTACAGAAGTATGGGATCTCAAATACAATGGCACTGAAAATCTATAAACAGTATGGCATGAAATTGTACAAGATTATGCAGGAAAATCCATATAAACTGGCGGAGGATATCACGGGGATTGGGTTTCGTATAGCGGATGAGATCGCATCGCGCATTGGGATTCATACAGATTCAGACTACAGGATTCGAAGCGGTATCTTGTATACGTTATTGCAGGCGGGGACGGAGGGGCATGTCTATCTCCCTGAAGAGCTGCTGTTAGAGCGGGCTGCGAGTATGCTAGAGCTGACGCCCGAGCAGATCGCGCCGCAGATTGCGAATCTTGCAATTGACAAGAAGCTTGTGGTAAAAGAGAAAGAGAGCAAGTGCATCTATGGTATGAACTACTACTATGCGGAGCTTAATTGCGCCAGAATGCTAAAGGAGCTTCAACAGGCGTTTGACGGGGCAGAGCGGTTTACAAAGGTGGAGCTGGAGCGCTTGGAGAACAAGATTCGACAGCTGGAGGATGCCAGTCGTATGCAGTTGGATAAATTACAGCGCAAGGCAGTGACGGAGGCGGTGCAGAATGGGATTTTTATCCTGTCAGGCGGACCTGGTACAGGGAAGACGACCACGATCAATATGATCATCCGTTATTTTGAGCAGGAGGGGCTGGATATCTTTCTGGCAGCGCCAACGGGAAGGGCTGCCAAGCGCATGACCGAGGCAACTGGTTTTGAAGCAAAGACGATTCATCGGCTGTTAGAGCTCAATGGCAATATGTCGGACGACAGGCAGGCGGCAGTGCACTTTGAGAAAAATGAACTGAATCCGCTCGAAGCGGATGTCATAATCATCGATGAGATGTCGATGGTGGATATACATTTGTTCCAGGCGTTATTAAAGGCGATCGCGCCGGGGACAAGGCTGGTGATGGTAGGTGACAGGAATCAGCTTCCGTCGGTTGGTCCGGGGCAGGTGTTGAAGGATTTGATGGAGAGCGGCTGCATTGCCACGGTGGTGCTGTCGAAGATCTTCCGGCAGGCGGGTGAGAGCGACATAGTAGTCAATGCACACTGTATTAATGAAGGAAAACCGGTCAAGCTGGACAATAAGAGTAAGGATTTTTTCTTTCTGGAGCGGGACAATGTCAATGTGATTTACAAGCATATGATACTGTTGATCACAGAGAAGCTGCCCAAATATGTCAAAGCTGGAATGTACGATATACAGGTGCTTACCCCGATGCGCAAGGGGGCGTTGGGGGTAGAGACGCTCAATGGCATATTACAACAATATCTCAATCCGCCGTCGCCAGAGAAGCTTGAGCTGGCACACGGTGAAGGGGTGCTGCGGCTTGGGGACAAGGTGATGCAGATTAAAAATAACTATCAGTTAGAGTGGGAGATTGTGAGCAAATACGGCATTGCGGTGGATAGCGGACAGGGCGTATTTAACGGAGATGTGGGTATAATAAAAGAAATTAACGAGATGGCAAAGACCATCGTGGTGGAGTATGATGACTTGAGAAGAGTCACCTATGCAATGAATGGGCTGGACGAGATTGAACTGGCTTATGCACTTACCATACACAAAGCGCAGGGCAGTGAGTACCCGGCAGTGCTGATGCCGCTGCTGACAGGACCGAAAATGCTTTTGAACCGCAATCTGCTCTATACTGGAGTCACGAGGGCAAAAAGCTGTGTGACAATACTTGGCAGCAAGGAAACCGTAAATCAGATGATAGCAAACGAGAGTGAACAGAAACGATATACAGGTTTAAGGGAAAGAATATGCGAGATCATGAATCAGGAGTTCGACTGAGGGATGTGCTGGTCAATTTGGTATTTCCGCGAAGGTGTCCGGTGTGTGATGACATTGTTCCGTTGGGGGAGGGACTGATCTGTAGACAGTGCATGAGAAAGCCGCAGTATATTGCGGAGCCGCGCTGTAGACGATGTGGAAAGCAGCTTCTGGGAGAGGGAACGGCATTTTGTAAGGACTGCTTGCAGCGCAGGCATGTCTTTGATTATGGCTATGCGCTCTATGATTATCAGAGCATGAGAAAGAGTATTTACCGCTTTAAATATAGCAGAAGATGTGAGTATGCATCGTTTTATGCAGAGGAGATCTATAGGCGGCTTCGGCGCGAGATTCAAATGATGGACGCGGATGCTATTATTCCAGTGCCAGTTCATGCCTCGAGGCTACGACGCAGGGGATTTAATCAGGCAGAGCTTGTCGCAGCAGAATTGGCGAGGCTCACAGGTATACCCATGTACAGCAGATTGGTTCAAAGAATCCGAAAAACAGTGCCACAGAAAGAACTCACCGTGCAGGAAAGACAAAATAATTTGAAAAAGGCTTTCAAAATTAGCACAAATGTTGTAAAATTAAATAAAACTATCCTTATAGACGATATTTACACGACGGGTAGTACTTTGGATGCTGTTGCCTTGGAGCTAAAGCGGCATGGAGTGGAGTCGGTTTATTTCATTGCACTCTGCATCGGAGAGGGAATGTAGGAATATAAATTTAAGTGGAGGAATTTCTATGAACGTAAGGAATTGCAGAAAATGCGGAAAACTTTTTAATCACATCATGGGTGCGCCGATTTGCCCTGCGTGCAGGGAAAGGCTTGAAGAGAAGTTTCAGGAAGTAAAGAAGTACATCCGCGAGAACCGTACCGCAGGTATCAAGGATGTATCAGAGGCTTGTGAGATCGAACCTGGTCAGATTCAGCAGTGGATCAGGGAGGAACGTCTGGAGTTCACGGCAGATTCGCCGGTAAAGATTCCCTGTGAGAACTGCGGTGAGATGATTCGTTCAGGGAAGTACTGTGAGAAATGCAAGCGCGAGATGACAAACAATTTGTCCAGTGTGATGGAGAAGCCAAAAGCGGTTCAGGCGGAGTCGAAAAAGACCCAGTCGTCAGGGAATAAGATGCGCTTCCTCGACAGGTGACAGGCATTGTCTGACAGTGCACGAGTAGAATTGCTGAAGGAAAAGAGTTATGTTAAATGAGGAAAGAATAAGATTAATGACCAGGATGGCGTGCTATGAGGCCGAAGAGGGAAGAAGAAACGTTGCGATCGGAAATTACTTTCGTGGAGACTATATTGGATTGCAGGTCATAAAGTCTATTATCAGTGCGACGATTGCATATATTCTATTATTTGCAATGTTTATCTTTTATGATTTTGAAGTGTTTATGGCAGACATTTATAAGATGGATCTGCTGGAGTTTGCGAAGTCAGTGATTATTTATTATCTGATCTTTACGGCAGGGTATGCGTTTATCGCATACGGGGTTTACACCTATCGGTATACGAAGGCGAGAAAAAGCCTTAAAACATATTACAACAATCTCAAAAAGCTTTCTTATCTGTATGACAGGGAGACGAAAAGCAGAGATTTAAAGTAAGGTTAGAGAGGAAATAATTATGACAGACCTATTGGTTTTCAGGGAACAGTTGAAAAAATTTTACAGTAAATACGAATTGTATCTTACGCCTGTTTTTAAGTTTTTGCTGGCGCTGGTGACGTTGGTGATGATCAACAGCAGTATCGGTTACATGAGTGAGCTGAAGAAAACAGCAGTCGTGCTGGTACTGGCGCTCATGTGCTCATTTCTTCCGATGAATTTCATCGTGGCTGCTGCGGCAGCAGTAACGCTTGGGCATTTGTATAAGTTCTCGATGGAGTGTGCACTGATCATGCTGGTGGTGTTTCTGCTGCTCTTTATTCTTTATTTTCGTTTTTCACCAAAGGACACTATCGCAGTGCTGCTGACACCGCTGAGTTTTATTTTAAAGATGCCCTATGTGATGCCGATTGCAGTGGGACTTGCAGGTACACCGTTTTCGGCAGTGTCAGTGGCGAGCGGGACAATTGTATACTATACGATAAGTTACATGGTCGAAAGCGCGTCGATACTCAATACCTTTGAGGAGGACGGCGCCTTGGAGAAATTCCGCTATGTCATTGACGGAATGCTGGGGAATAAGACGATGTACGTGACATTGGCTGCCTTTGTCGGCACACTGCTCATCGTCTATTTTATCAGAAGACTCAGTGTTGATTACGCATGGACGATCGCGATCATTACAGGGGCGCTTCTGGATGTATTAGTACTTTTGTTCGGTGATTTGATGTACAATACGAAGCTTTCCATTGCGGGACTGATCATTGGCAGTGTCGTGTCGGTAATTCTGGCAAAGATTCTGGAGTTTTTTGTATTTAATGTCGATTATTCACGCACAGAGTATGTGCAGTTTGAGGATGACGAGTATTATTATTATGTGAAGGCAGTTCCCAAAAATACAGTGGCGGCACCACAAAAAAGGGTGAAGACAATCAGAGTACCCGAAAAGGCAGTCAGAGAGCAGAAGAGGGATAGATAAGAGGGATGGATCAAATGGATATGATTCTTGAACGCCTTAATATATGGGCAGAGACGTTTTCATTGCGCAGTTTTAACATCAGATGGGAGGATATAGTGGAGGTTATCATTATATCCTTTTTACTGTATCAAGTCATGGCGTGGGCAAAGCATACGAAGGTATGGCTCCTCATGAAAGGGATTATGATCATTATGGCGTTTATTCTGCTGGCAGTCTTTTTCAAAATGCATACAATTGTATGGATTGTGCAGAATGTGCTGAGTCTTGCTGTGATTGCAGTGATCGTTGTCTTACAGCCGGAACTCCGCCATGCGCTGGAGGAGCTGGGGAGAAAAAGCTTTATCACGAATGTTATCACGTTTGAAAAACCCACAGATGAGCGCTTCTCAGACAAGACGGTCAACGATCTGGTGAAGGCGAGCTTTGAGATGGGCAAGGTGAAAACAGGGGCATTGATGGTCATCGAGCAGAATGTGCTGCTCACAGAGTACGAGAGAACAGGTATTGAAGTGGATGGGTTGATCTCCAGCCAGTTGATCATCAACATCTTTGAACATAATACGCCGCTGCATGACGGGGCGGTGATCATTCGGGGAAACCGGATTGTGTCAGCGACTTGCTATCTGCCGCTGTCTGATAATATGGGAATCAGCAAGGAGCTGGGAACCAGACATCGTGCGGGCGTGGGCATTTCCGAAGTCACCGATGCACTCACGATTATCGTGTCGGAGGAGACAGGGCATGTCAGCGTCACATATGAGGGGAAACTGTACCGCAATCTCGATGCGAACGGGCTGCGGGAAAAGATTCGTATGATACAGAATAAGGAAGTGGAGGAGAACAAGAAGCGTAGGCTCTGGAAAGGTAGGGCTAAGGATGAAAAATAGTATCTTGAAGAAAGCAGTGGGCATGATTACAAACAATTTTGGTTTAAAGTTGTTAGCTGTCATTATTTCCTGTGGGCTGTGGTTTATGGTGGACAGTATTATCGATCCGGTCGAGAGAAAGGTTTTTAACAATATTCCCGTCGAGATTATCAATACAGAGCTGATCACGAATGAGGGCAAAGTCTACGAAGTGCTTGACGGAACAGATACCGTCAATATCACAGTGATCGGAAAAAGCTCAGTGTTTGACTATGTTTCAAGAGATGACTTGAAGGCGGTTGCAGATATGTCAGAGCTGACCTTTATGAACACGGTGAGTATCAAGGTGTCGAGTACGCGCAACAATTCGGAGCTTGAATTTAGGACAAATATTGACAATGTGAAGCTTGCCATCGAAAAGATGGAGCGAGATCAGAAAGTTATCAATGTATCTACGACAGGAGAGCCGGCGTCTGGATATGTGGTTGGCAATATCGATCCCAGTCAGAATGTGGTTAGGTATTCAGGACCGGAATCTCTGATTGAGCAGATTGACCATATTGATGCTGTCATCAATATTAACGGATATTCTTCGGATATCAACACGACAGCAGATTTAAAGATTTACGATGCGGCAAACAATGAGATTAAGAGCAACTCCATCAAGTTGAACATCACGACGGTGGATGTGGCAGTCTCTATTCTGGCGACAAAAATTGTTCCTTTGAGTTATGTGGTGCCAGATGAACCGGCAGCGGGCTATGTGGTGAACGGCGAGATGATCAGCGTGCCGGAGACTATTGTAATTGCGGGCAGAAGCAGCGTCCTTGACGGTGTTTCCAGAATCGTTGTGTCAGATCCGGCACTTACGGTGGAAGACCTGACGGAGAGCAAGACGACGATCGTCAATATCAGGAAGTACTTGCCGACAGGAGTACAGTTTGCTGACAGTAGTTTTAACGGCAATGTGAGTGTCACGATTGGAATTGAGCCGCTTGTGACGAAGGAGCTCAAAGTGCCAACTAGGAATTTTGCAGCTGGC
>CAJUII010000004.1:7386-17138 GCA_910586405.1 uncultured Lachnospiraceae bacterium | reverse complement strand
GCTGGCAACAAGCCGGAGAATTTGAATGTGTCACTGAAGGAAGTGGAGGAGCAGGAGTCCTATACAATCCGCATATCGGGTACAAGAGCCGCAGTGGATGCAGTGATGGACGATAGCGTGATCGGCGTGATCGATATGGACAGTTTGCAGCAGAAGCTGGGACTTGCAGAGTGGAGTGCGGGTGTCTATCAGGGAGAGCTCACATTTAATCTGCCGGATACTGTGAAATTGGAACAGTCGTATCAGATGACAGTGATATTGGAGGAAATTGAACAAGAATCAGAGAATAGTGTTAATAATGGAGAGAATGCAGATACTAATAATGAATAAATTTGGGAGGATTAGAACAGATGGCTAGATTATTTGGAACAGACGGAGTCAGAGGTGTGGCAAATGATGAACTGACACCGCTTTTGGCGATGCAGTTAGGGCAGGCGGGCGCATATGTGCTGTCAAAGGAGAATGCGCATAAGCCGACGATCATGGTGGGCTGTGATACTCGAATCTCAGGAGATATGCTGGCAAATGCCTTGATGGCAGGCGCCTGCTCTGTGGGGGCGAATGTGGTGTATGTGGGTGTGGTTCCCACGCCAGCGATCGCCTATCTGACACAGAAGTACAGAGTGGATGCAGGCGTAGTGATATCAGCGTCGCACAATCCAGTGGAGTTTAACGGCATAAAATTTTTTGATGGAAAGGGCTTTAAGCTGCCAGACTCTATGGAGGATGAGATTGAGGGGCTGATTCGCAATGGCATGAAGGATATCCAGTTTCCAACAGGGCCGAGCGTGGGCAAGATCAAGTACCGCACGGACGCGCGGGAGGAATATATCAACCATTCTGTGCAGGCGGTTCCTGTGGACCTAAGCGGCATGAAAATTGTGGTGGACTGTGCGGAGGGCGCTGCCTACTACACGTCTGTGGAGACGCTCAAGGAGCTAGGCGCGGATATAGTGGCGATACACAATAATCCAGACGGGACAAATATCAATGCAAACTGCGGTTCGACGCATATGGAGGAGCTGCAGGCGCGTGTAGTGTACGAGAAGGCCAATGTGGGGCTGGCATTTGACGGCGATGCAGACAGACTGCTTGCCGTGGACGAAAACGGCAACCAGGTTGACGGGGATGTGATCATGGCGATCGTCGGCAACCACATGAAGGAGAAAGGCACATTAAAGGATAATACGATCGTTGCTACAGTGATGAGCAATCTGGGATTCTTCCGCATGGGAAAGGAGAACGGCATCCATATCGAGCAGACGACGGTGGGAGATCGTTATGTGATGGAGCGGATGCTTGAAATCGGCGCAAATCTTGGCGGAGAGCAGTCAGGACACATTATTTTCTTGGATGAGAATACCACAGGTGACGGGCTTCTCAGCGCGCTGCATCTGTTGCAGGTTATGGTGGAGACGGGCAAAGCGCTCTCGGAGCTGGCGACCATTATGACAGTGTATCCGCAGGCACTTGTGGGGGCAAAGGTGCCAAATCACAAGAAAAACAGTTATATGGAGTACACGGAGATCGCGGAGGCAATCGAGCATGTGAATGCGAAGTTTGCGGACGAGGGCAGAGTGCTGATTCGCCCTTCGGGCACAGAGCCGCTTGTGCGCGTGATGATAGAGGGAAAGGATCAAAGGCTGATAGAGCAAGAAGCGCGGGAACTAGCAGAGCTGATACAGAACGTGATGCTGTGACCGGAGAAGTACAGGAGGTGCGAAATATATGGTTCGTCAGAAGGTGGTTATTAAGAATCCTACGGGACTGCATCTGCGTCCGGCAGGGATATTGTGTAAGGAAGCGATGCAGTTTAACTCGCTGATAACTTTTACATTCCGCGGAAATACGGCAAATGCAAAGAGCGTGCTCAGCGTATTGGGAGCATGTATCAAAAGTGGTGATGAGATTGAGCTGTTCTGTGATGGCTCAGATGAGAATGAGGCTTTGACAGCCATCGTAAAAGTAATAGAGAATGGATTGGGAGAGTAGGAGGAAGGGCGTATTCCTCCTACTTGACTGTATGGTTTTGTGCTGATTGGCAGACTTTGATGAATAGACTTTATTTATATGAGAAAAGATAACTGTAGAGTGAAAGGAAACTGTGTAAGATGAGTGCGATTAAAAGAATCATTGTCACAGGCTGCAATGGGCAGCTAGGACGTGCAATCAATAAAATATATCAGAATGATCCAATGTATGAGTGTGTGAATACGGATGTGGCAGAGCTTGACATCACGAGAATTGAGGCAGTGGACAGGTTTGTTTCCGAGGTGAAACCCTACGCGATCATCAACTGTGCAGCGCACACGAATGTCAATGCTTGTGAGACAGACGTTGACAATGCATATAAGATCAATGCGATTGGTCCGAGGAATCTGAGTATTGCGGCGTCAAGGAATCATGCCAAATTAATGCATATTTCTACGGATTATGTGTTTGATGGACATGCCAGTGCACCGTACACAGAGTTTGATACACCAGCGCCCAACTCGGTTTACGGAAAGACAAAGCTCGCGGGGGAGCATTTTGTGAAGGAGTTTGCCAGAGAATACTATATCGTTCGAACGGCATGGCTGTATGGGGATGGAAAAAACTTTGTAAAGACAATGCTTGGACTGGCGGAAACCCATGATCGGGTGACGGTAGTAGGAGATCAGTTTGGATCGCCAACCAGCGCAGAAGAGCTTGCCAAAATGATTGCACATCTGCTTCCGACGGATAATTTCGGGGTGTTTCATGGCACTTGTGAGGGAATCACGAACTGGGCAGACTTCACGAGGGAATTTTATAAATTAGCGGGAAAGTCTACCGTGGTGGAGACTGTCACCACAGAGGAGTATGACAGGAATACGACAGGTATCGTTGCGCCCAGACCCGCATATTCTGTGCTGGATAATTATATGCTGCGGCTGACGACAGCGTATCGGTTTGCAGATTGGGAAAAGGCGATCGCAGAATATATAAAGAGCTTGTCATTTTGAGCAAGGTTTTGTATACTAAGAAAGTAAAAAGGAAAATATTGGAAAAGCAAGATCAGAAAGGAAAATAAGTCTAATATGAATAATATAGCATTGATAACAGGAATCACGGGGCAGGATGGTTCTTATCTTGCAGAGTTTCTGCTGGCAAAGGGATATGAAGTTCATGGATTGATCAGAAGGCACAGCATTTCAAACACGATGCGCATCGATCATCTGATTAAATCTGAGTACTATAAAGTGAAATTTTTTCTCCATTTTGCGGATACGACGGACTCGTCCAATTTGATGCGTATTATCGGGGAAATTCGTCCGACAGAGGTCTATAATCTTGCTGCGCAGTCGCATGTGGGCGTATCTTTTGAAGTGCCGGAATACACGGCGGACGCGACGGGCGTAAGCACGCTGAAGCTGCTGGAGGCAATTCGGGTAAATGGCGGGAACTGCCGCTACTATCAGGCTTCGACCTCTGAGCTTTTCGGCGGATTGCCTGAGACGGCGCCGCAGAGTGAGGAGACGCCATTTTATCCCAAGAGTCCTTATGGCGCGGCGAAGTTGTATTCTTATTGGATCACAGTCAATTACAGAGAATCCTACAATATGTTTGCGTGCAATGGTATTTTATTCAACCATGAGTCGCCCAGGCGCGGTGAGAATTTTGTCACGAGGAAAATCACACTTGCCATCGCCAATATTGTTGTCGGAAAACAGGACAAGATTTCGCTCGGCAATATGAATGCCAAGCGTGACTGGGGATATGCCGGTGATTATGTGGAGGGCATGTGGCTGATGCTCCAGCAGAAGGCACCGGGAGATTATGTGCTTGCCACCAATGAGACGCACACAGTGCGGCAGTTTGTCGAGGCGGCATTTTCAGAGCTGGGGATCAGCATTCGTTGGGAGGGCGAAGGCGTTCACGAGAAAGGATATGATATGAAGAGCGGAAAGCTCCTCGTGGATGTCAACCCGGAGTTTTATCGTCCGGCAGAGGTAGAGTTTTTGTGGGGAAATGCAGCAAAGGCAGAAAGAGAGCTTGGCTGGAAGAGAAAGGTGGACTTCCGCGGTCTTGTCTCTATGATGATGGATGCCGATCTGCGGGAAGTTGCCGGGATTTCATGCGCGGAGTATCGGATGAAGAACGGAGGAAACGATGAATAAGTCAGATAAAATATATGTAGCAGGGCACAGGGGACTCGTGGGCTCTGCTATTGTCAGAAATCTCGAGGAGAAGGGATATACCAATATCATCTGTAGAACGCATAAACAACTTGATCTTACAAACCAGCAGGCAGTTTGGGACTTTTTTGCAGAACAGAAACCGGATGTGGTGGTGCTTGCGGCGGCAAAGGTTGGCGGCATTAATGCCAACAACACGGCGCCGGCTGAATTTGCGTATGATAATATGCAGATTCAGTGTAACGTGATCAAGTGCTGTCATGATTTTGGGGTCAAAAAGCTGTTGTTTCTCGGAAGTACTTGTATTTATCCCAAGATGGCACCGCAGCCAATCCCGGAGGATGCACTTCTGACTGGTCCGCTTGAGGAGACAAATGAGGCCTATGCGATCGCAAAGATTGCGGGATTGGAGATGTGTAAGTATTATAAACGGCAATACGGTGATGATTTTATCAGCTGTATGCCGACCAATCTGTATGGACCCTATGACAATTATGACTTATCGGGTTCCCATGTCATGCCGGCGATAATCAGAAAATTTCATGATGCGAAGGTCAACAACGCGCCGAGTGTGGAGCTGTGGGGAACAGGAACGCCATTGCGCGAATTTTTGCATGTGGATGATATGGCAGATGCATGTGTTTATCTGCTCGAACATTATGACGGTGAACAGCATGTGAATATCGGTACTGGCAAGGAAGTGACGATTCGGGAGCTTGCGGAGATCGTCCGTCGTGTGGTTGGTTTTCAGGGTGAGATTGTCTGGAATGAAGAGATGCCTGACGGGACACCGCGCAAACTGACAGATGTGACAAAACTGCACAATCTTGGATGGACACATAAGATTGAACTCGAAGAGGGCGTAAAGCTTGCGTATGACTGGTTTAAGGAAAATGTGGAGGATGCCAGACTGTAAAGGAGATGACTGAGGAATATATCAAATTAGGGTGTGATTCAGTAAATATGGATGATGAGTGTTCGAGAGTGAAAGTGTTTGGGCGAACTACATACCATATGGTTAAATGTGGATTTCAGGCAAGACAAAAAGGGTATCGCTACCTGCGGGAAGCAGTCTGCATCGCCTTTTATGAACCTGAAGTCCTGGCCTCAGTCACAAAACGCTTGTATCCCGAAGTGGCAAAGCGGTTTGACACGACAGATAAACAGGTGGAACGTGCGATACGAAATGCGATAGAGACCGCATGGACCAATGGAAATCCAGAGACTTTGAAGGCTGTATTTGAGAAAGTGTACGGCGACGGAACTACCAGACCGACAAATACAGAGGTCATAGAGAAGCTGGTGGAACATGCAGTTCCGGCGATGGAGTCATGGGATTGAATTGGGGAATTGGAGGAAGAGTCAGTTGAAGGCAGATACCAAAATTTTGAGTATTATAGTGCCATGTTATAACGAGGAGAAAAGTGTGCCGCTTTTTTATGCGGAGACAGTGAAGCAGGAAACATTTTTTCGTGAGAGAGATGTGGCGTTTGAGTTTATATTTGTGGATGACGGATCGAAGGACGGCACAGTCGATGCGGTGAGGGCGCTCAGGGAACAGGATGAGCGTGTTCACCTTGTGTCCTTTTCCAGAAATTTTGGAAAGGAGGCGGCGATCATTGCGGGACTGGAGAAGGCGACAGGGGATTTCACGGTGTTGATGGATGCAGATTTGCAGGACCCTCCGGCAATTTTACCAGAGATGTATCGCTATATAGAGGAGGGGTATGACTCCGTAGCGACAAGACGTGTGGACAGAAAGGGAGAGCCGCCGATTCGCTCTTTCTTTGCGCGGCGCTTTTATGGATTGATGAGAAAAATCTCTAAGACGGAAATTGTGGATGGCGCGCGGGATTATCGCCTGATGACAAGACAGGTTACAGATGCCATTCTGGCAATGAAAGAGTATAACCGGTTCTCGAAAGGCATTTTTGGCTGGGTTGGATATCAGACAAAATGGATTGAGTACGAGAATGTACAGCGGGTAGCGGGGGAGACCAAGTGGTCCTTCTGGAAGCTTTTTCTGTATTCTTTGGACGGAATCATGGCATTCTCGACGGCGCCGCTGTCAATTGCCTCTGTGTTTGGATTCTTATTTTGTCTGATTGCCTTTGTGTTTATGATTTTTATCTTTGTCAGGGCGCTGCTCTATGGTGATCCAGTGGCGGGATGGCCCTCAATGACATGCATCATCTCATTGATTGGCGGGGTGCAATTGTTGTGTCTTGGCATTATGGGGCAGTATATGAGCAAGCTGTATATGGAAGTGAAGGACAGACCCAAATATCTTGTGAAGGAAGAGTTTTGAGTATGGACGAAAGAAAGAGCGGGCTTGTGAGTATCGTGGTGCCAGTCTATAATGCAGGGCAGTTTCTCGCAGAGACAATCTCCTGTGTGCAGGCGCAGACATATCGCGCGTGGGAGCTTTTGCTGGTGGATGACGGCTCGTCGGATGACAGTAGAGAGATTATCCGGCAGAAAAGTGCAAAGGATGAGCGTGTTCGATTGATCATACAGGAGGAAAACAGTGGTGCTGCGGGTGCGAGAAACCGCGGCATACAGGAGGCCCACGGGCAGTATCTATGTTTTTTGGATGCGGATGATATCTGGCTGCCCGACAAGGTAGAGACGGAGTTAGCGCAGATTAGAACCATACAGCAAACGATAAATCCCAAGGCAGGGTTTGTATTCATGGGGTATGAATTTGCAGATGTCTCGGGAACAGGACTTGGAAAAGTGGTGCATGTGCCTGAGCAGATCACGTACAGGCAGGCGCTCAAAAATACCACGATTTTTACGTCCACAGTGATGATTGACAGGAGCATTATATCAGATGAAGATATCTATATGCCGTACATCGCCAGTGAGGATACCGCGACTTGGTGGCGGCTTCTCAAAAAATACGGAGCGGGATATGGCATTGACAAAAATCTGGTCAAATATAGAAGAAGTGCAATGACATTGTCATCCAATAAAATGACTGCGGTAAAAAGGATTTGGAATCTCTATCGCAGGCAGGAGCAGCTGTCGGTGGCTGAAAGTGTGTACTGTATGTTTTTTTGGGCATTCAGGGCAGTCTTTCGACGGCTTTAGGGAGAACGGTTTGGAGGCTGAAGTGTGGGACGGATAGAGTCAGTAAAGCGGACAATTATATTACAGATGTCATTGATCGGACTTGTTTTTCAGACAGTACTATATATCTATGTCTGGCATGTGGTGTATAATGATATCATGCAGAGCGGCATGTGGAGAAGCTTTCACAGGAAGGGCTTCTGGCTTTTGGCAGCCGTTTATTTTATATTGCTGTTGTTTTTTACTGCGACCTATGGCGGGCTGAAGGTGGGGTATCTCAAGCCGATGGATGTATTTTTCTCCCAGGTGATCTCGCTGTTGTGTGCAAATATTGTCTCGTATTTTCAGATCTCGCTGTTGTCGCTGGGACTGGTCACAGCGTATCCTTTGATTTTGATGATGCTTGCGCAGATTGTGGTGTCAGCAGGGTGGACGTTTGTGAGTCACAAGCTGTACCAGCGCTTTTTCCCGCCGAAAAATCTGCTCTTTATCAGCGGTGGGCGGCCGACGGAGGAGATTCTCAAGAAGTTTGAGACGCGGAGAGACAAATACAATATTATAAAGAGTGTGTATGAGAGTGACGGCTTTGAGGCGCTGAAGGCGGAGATTGTGACCTGTTACGACGGTGTCGTACTGTGGGATATGGACACCGTGCTGCGCAACAAGCTATTAAAATTTTGCTACAGCAGAGGAATTCGGGTATATATGATGCCGAAGATTCCAGACATTATGATAACCGGTTCCGATCAGCTTCATCTGTTCGACACACCAATCCTGCTCACCCGAGAGTATGCGATGACAATCGAACAGCGGGTGGTGAAGCGTATGATCGACATTGCCTGCTCGATGGTGCTCATGGTGCTCACTGCGCCATTTATGGTGCTCACTGCCATCGCGATCAAATGCTATGATGGCGGACCTGTGCTGTATAAGCAGACACGGTGCACACGGGATATGAGGGAATTTCAGATATTAAAATTTCGAAGTATGCGCACAGACGCCGAGAAGGACGGGGTGGCAAGGCTTGCCGCCAAGAACGACAACCGCATTACGCCGATTGGCAAATTTATCAGAAAGGTGCGAATCGATGAGCTTCCGCAGCTCTTTAATATCCTGTGCGGGGAGATGTCCTTTATCGGTCCAAGACCAGAGCGCCCTGAGATTATACGGCAGTATATGGAGGACATGCCGGAGTTTACCTTTCGCACCAAGGTCAAGGCGGGGTTAGCAGGGTACGCGCAGGTGTATGGCAAGTACAATACGACACCATATGATAAGCTGAAACTCGATTTGTTTTATATAGAAAATTACAGTGTGTGGCTCGATCTAAAATTAATGCTTTTGACACTCAAAATCTTGTTTCAGGCGGAGAGTACAGAGGGTGTAGACCAGAACCAGACGACTGCAATGAAGGACTGAGGAGGTGTTAGATGCAGCAGGGAGTTGACAGCAGGGCAATGCTCACGGTGTTTCTCACAAATATGCCAAGACTATTTCTGTTGGCGGTGGCCGGTGCTATGATGGGCAGCGGTCTTTCTTTGATAACAGCGTTGATTGCATCGCAAAACGCGTGTTATGTATCGGAGACAAAGTATTATATTGAATTTGATGAGGAGCGCTACAAGGCGAGGGATTACTACAATGCATTTACGTGGAATGAAGCGATCAGGGGAGACGAGATTCTCGGCAGAGCAATGGAGCGGTTGGGTGCTGGATATGACCGTAGACAGGTGGAGAAAATGATAACAGCTGCGATCTTGTCTGATGTGCGCTATCTGACAGTTACTGTTCGAGGGCAGGATGCAGACCGGGTGGAAACTGTCAAAGAGGCGTTGGCCGCAGCGCTGGAAGAATTTGGCATGATCAAGAGGGAGTTTGATTCAATTTACAAGATAAAGGATGAGGAAATCGAACTGGAGGAGATTCCGTACTTTGGATGGCGGGCGGCGGTACTTGGCGCAGCGATCGCCGTGGGGATTGGCTCTTTTGTGACAGCGTTTCGTTTCTGCCAGGGGTCTGTGTTTTACACGAAACAGGACATTGCTGCGCGGCTGGCGATTCCAGTTTATGGCATGACATTGCAGCCAGAAGGACGTGGTGCGCAGAAAAGTGCTTTGGCGCGGCGGCAGGCGGAGTTGCTGGAAGGCGGTCTGAGGATGCTGACAGAGCAATATGGGGAGATTGTGCTGGTGGATGCCTCGGATGGTCAGGAGGCACTGGCGTTTGTGGCGAATATCACAGAGCGGGGACTGAACAATAGCGAGTGCTTTCGTGTCTATGATCGGAAGGCAGATACGAGCGTGATTCAGGACACGGCGTTTGTGGCGGTCATTCCATTTGGAAGGACCTACAGAGAAAAAATAACAGATGAGATACAATATGTACAGCTGCGCGGCGGCAGGGTTGTGGGCGCAGTGCTCGTTCAGGCACAGACGTGGTGGATGCGTTTCTATTATGCACAGGGGCGCTCATAGGAAGAAGGTGCAGCCGACAACGAGCATGTCAACACGAGAGAAGAACAGG
>CAJUII010000004.1:0-7286 GCA_910586405.1 uncultured Lachnospiraceae bacterium | reverse complement strand
TCATAGGAAGAAGGTGCAGCCGACAACGAGCATGTCAACACGAGAGAAGAACAGGGTTGCTCATAGGAAAAAGTTGCTGAACGCGCATCATAAAATAATATTGGCAGGAGGTGGGGGCGTATGAAATTACAGGTGTTGGTGTCCTCTGTAAATCAGGAGATTATGACGCTGGCAGACCGTATGCATCTGCAAACCGATGCGATTATCGTGAACCAGACCGATCATTTTGGCTATGAGGAGTATATGCACAACGGCAGGCGGATACAGTGTTATGAATTTCAGGAAAAAGGTGTGGGGCTTAGCAGAAACAATGCGCTGCTGCGCGCCGAGGGGGATATTGTGCTGTTTTCCGATGAGGATATTGTCTATGATACAGGGTATGAGCGGCGCATTCTGGACGCGTTTGCGGCGCATCCTGAGGCAGACCTGCTGTTATTTAATATGCGGGTCGGTGCATCGAGGGCGACGTATCACACAGAGGCGTTTCACCGGGTCCATATATGGAATGCGGGGCGTTATCCCACGTACTCCTTCGCGGTGCGGCGGGAGAAGCTGCATGCATCGCATATTACTTTTTCATTGCTGTTTGGCGGCGGCGCGAAGTACAGCAACGGGGAGGACAGTCTTTTTCTGAAGGATTGTCTGAAATACGGATTGGTGGTCTATGCAGTACCAATTGAGATTGGCGAGGAGTGTGAGCGGGAATCCACATGGTTTCAGGGATACAATGATAAATTTTTTATTGACAGAGGGGTGTTGTACCATTTTCTGTATGGAGGTCTTGCATATCTGATGTCGGTGCGCTTTCTCTTGGTGCACGGTAAGGTGATGTGCACCAAGATTCCAATGAAAAATGCGCTGGCGCTGATGAAAAAAGGAATCAAATCAGTAGAGGGATTGTGATCGTGGCAGTGGACAGAATTTTTTCTATCGTGTTCTATATGTTGATTGCGGCGGGAACCTGCGCTATGGCATACCGCATACAGCCCTATGCCGCAGACGAACCAGTCTGGGTTGGCGGTGAGCGGTCTGTAAAGAGCGTTCGAAACCGTCTGTATATGACGGGGATTTTTGGTATTTTGTTCATGGTGTCGGCACTGCGGTTTGACATCGGGAATGATTACAGGCAGTATACGCAGACGGCACATGAGGCGTATGTCGGCGGGTATGTAGTGACGGAGGCGGGGTTTAATGTGCTGGTCCGGTTCTTGTATAGCATTATGGGCGGCGAGTATTATGAGCTGGTCTTTGCAGTCTTTGCTTTTGTGACACTATATTTTTTCCTGAAAGCATTCTGGCGGCAGAGTGTGGATTTTTCCCAGACATTTTTTCTGTTTATGATGATGGGACTGTATTTTCAGACATTTAACACCGTGCGTTATTATTTGGCGCTGGCGCTGGCGCTTTATTCGATGAAATATGTGTTGGAGCGGGATGGCATCAAGTTTGTGTTCTGGATTGTGGTGGCGGCGTTTTTTCACAAATCGGTGTTATTGGTGCTGCCGATGTACTGGATTGCTTCCTTTGCGTGGAAAAAGTGGCAGATTGCTGCGGGGCTTGCCGTGTGTGCACTCTGCTTCGCGGGGAAAGGCTTGGTCTTAAAGCTGGCACTGGTGTTGTATCCGTCGTACAAAAATACAATCTATCTTGAGACGCCCAGTCTGTTTGACAGTCTGTTCAGCAGTCTGAGACCACTTTTGGCGCTTGTCCTGTATGGCTGGTTTGTGTATGTGCAGGCGCCACGTGACCCTAAAAATGACCATAGCCGGGAGCGTGCGCTGCGGTTCTATGGGCAGCTCAATCTCTTGGCGCTTGTGTCCGGGACATTTTTCTATTTTCTGCCGGTGGTGACGCGCATTTCTTATTATTTTGGGGTATCACAGTTATTGATGATTCCACTCATCTTACATTACATCACAGAACAGAAAACGCGAAGGCGCGTAACGGCTGTTGTCTATGCGGTGTGCCTCCTTTATTTTATGGTATTTTTATGGAAGGCGCATGAGAACGGCGTGGGACTGCTTCCTTATCGGAGCTGGCTTTTTGAGACACAGCGGTACATCTATGAATAACATATATTATGAAATGTTTGGAGGCGCAGAGAGATGGAACAGGGAACGAAGTACAGTGTGATAGTCGTTTGTCTCAATGCAGGGCAGCGACTGTATGAGACGGTAAAGAGTATTCTTGGTCAAACCTACCGCAATTTTGAGGTGGTGATCAAAGATGGCGGCTCGACAGACGGTTCTGTCGAAGCGCTGGCGTCAGCGTATCAGGACAGCCGGCTTCATGTGCACCGACTAAAAGATAACGGGATTTACGATGCCATGAATCAGGCGGTGAAGCTTGCAGCGGGAACGTATTTCCTGTTTCTCAATGCGGGAGACAGCTTCTATGACGAACATGTTTTAGAGCGGATAACAGATGAAATAGAACATAAAAAAGCAGATATTATCTATGGAAATCTATATCATAAGGCACTGGATACCATCATTTATGCGGCGCCTGAAATCAATGATTTCACCTGTTATAGAAATGTGCCTTGCCATCAGACCTGCTTTTACCACCGGACGCTGTTTGACAAGAGAGGTTATCTGCCAAAATATACTGTAAGAGCGGACTACGAACATTTTTTATGGTGTTATTATAAGAAAAAAGCAGCGATATGCTATGTCCCTGAGGTGATCGCTTCGTATGAGGGCGGCGGCTACTCGGAGACGAAGGAGAACAGGAAGCGCTCTGCGCGCCAGCACCGTGAGATTGTGGTACATTATATGGGAAAAAAGAAAGCGGATTTCTATCGGCTGGTCATGCTGCTCACACTGGCGCCGCTTCGCAGTGCGATCGCGGGCAATGCATATTTGTCAGGGGTCTACAATGGCATCAAGACTGCCATTTATAAGGACCGGTCTAAAAGATAATCGCATGGAGGCAGATTGTAGAATCAAGAAAAATGAAATAGGGGGATTTTTATGAAGGTTCTGTGGTTGTGTAATATCATGCTCCCATTTATTGCCAAGAGTCTGGGGCAGAAGATGGTAGTCAAGGAGGGGTGGTTGTCCGGGCTTGCGGGAAAGCTGGTGTCTCATCAGGAGAGAAATGACATAACACTTGCTATTTGTTTCCCGGAATCAGAAAACCGTTCATTTGTGAAGGGGGATACCGCATCGTTTATCAAGGATAAGGCGGAGGGCATCACCTACTATATTTTCAGGGAGGATACGGTTCACCCTGAGATCTATGATGACAGCATGGAGCAGAGTCTCGGGGCGGTGCTCAGGGATTTTGAGCCGGACCTTGTGCATATTTTCGGGACGGAGTATCCGCACACCCTCGCTTGTGTCCGGGCATTTAACCACCCGGAGCGGACACTGATTGGCATACAGGGACTGTGCAGCGCTATTGCGGAGGTGTATATGGCAGACCTGCCCTATTCTGTTCAGAAGAAAAAGACATTTCGGGATATCCTGAAACGGGATGGCTTGTTTGACCAGCAAGCGAAGTTTGCAAAGCGCGGTACTTATGAAAAGGAAGCGCTGTCACAGGTCGGGCATATCACTGGAAGGACGGATTTTGACAGGGAGATGACCAAGAAGCTCGCGCCGAATGCCAAATATCATTTTATGAACGAGACACTGCGTCCAGATTTCTATCGTGACACGTGGAATATTGATCGGATCGAGCGTTATTCTTTGTTTCTCAGTCAAGGAAATTATCCTATTAAGGGACTGCATTACGTTCTGGAGATTCTCCCAGAACTGGTGGAGGAGTATGAGGAGACCGTGGTCTATGTGGCGGGAGATGTCATCACGGCACATGACAGTATCCGGGATAAAATCAGGCTGTCGGGCTATGGCAAATTTCTGGTCAACCAGATTAAGAAGCATAAGCTCCAGAATCATGTCAAGTTTGTCGGCAGGCTGCAGTCTGACAAGATGTGCGCCCGCTTTTTGAAATCACATGTATTTTTATGCCCGTCCGCGATCGAAAATTCGCCCAACTCCGTCGGGGAGGCGATGCTTCTGGGCGTGCCTGTGGTGTGTGCCAATGTGGGCGGCGTGCACAATCTGGTTCATGACGGGAAAGATGGCTTCCTGTATCCTAAGGATAAATCCAAGCGCCTAAAGGACTGTATTCTGCGTATTTTTGAGGATGACAAGCTCGCGATGTCGCTCTCCTCAAACGCCAAGACGCATGCGCTGAGAACGCATGACCCAGAGACAAATTACAGGCGGCTGCTGGATATGTACCGTGAGATTGTATATGGGAGTTCGTGCGTATGAAACTCACAATTGTGTCAAACTATATTAACCATCACCAGATTCCGATGTCGAATGAGCTGTACCAGAAGCTGGGCGCGGCGTTTGCCTTCATACAGACTTCACCGATGGAGGAGGACCGGGTGAAGATGGGCTGGGGGGAGGAAGTCCGCTCGATTCCTTATTTGAAACTGTATTATGAAGAGCCGGAGGCGTGTGCGGCGCGCATTCTGGACAGCGATGTGGTCGTGTTTGGGGGCGTGGAGGATGAGCGCTATATCAAGCCACGGCTGAATGCGGGCAAAATCGTGATTCGCGCCAGCGAGCGCCTCTATCGCGAGGGGCAGTGGAAGTCTATCTCTCCACGGGGCAGGAAAAAAAAGTATGAAGATCACACGCAGTACGCCGACGCGCCGGTGTATCTGCTGTGCCATGGCGCTTATGTGGCGTCTGATTTCCAGCTAGTTCATGCATATCCTGACAAAAAATATGTGTGGGGGTATTTTCCAGAGCTGCACACGTATGAGCTGGACCATTTATTTTTGCGGAAACAGCATTTTGACCCGGACGGAAAGCCGGAACTCAGAATATTGTGGGCGGGACGGTTCTTGAAACTCAAACACCCGGAGTACGCGGTGAGGGCAGCAAAGTATCTGGCGCAGCAGGGAATTTCTTTTCATCTGGATATGGTTGGCGGCGGGGCGCTGGAGGAAGAATTAAAAAAGCAGGCAGCGAACGCACATCTGGAACATCACATAACGTTTCATGGTTTCCAGCCGCCGCAGAATGTCCGCCGGTTTATGGAGGAAGCCAATATTTTTCTGTTTACGAGCAATTACCTAGAAGGGTGGGGCGCAGTGTTAAATGAGGCCATGAACAGCGCCTGCGCAGTCGTGGCGGGGAGCGGCATCGGGGCGGTTCCGTTTCTTGTCAGGCATGGGCAGAATGGGCTTGTTTACAGGACAGGACGTTTTCGGGAATTTCGAGAGCAGGTACGGCTGCTCTGCCAAGACGGGGCGCTGCAAAAGAGGCTTGGCGCCAGCGCTTATGAGACGATTGTGAGCACATGGAATCCCAAAGAGGCGGCAGACAGGCTTTACCGCTTCTGCGAGGGGCTGATTGCCGGAAGCGTATTGCCAGAACAGGAGGGACCGCTCAGTCTGGCGCCGCTCATCGCGCCGAGGCGTGGATATGAGTATACCAGAACTGTGAAGACAGACGGGAGGTGACGTTGATGAAAAAGGCAAAGACAAAGAGCAGGATTTATGTCTGCCATACTTTTTATCATGTGTATGTGGCAGCTTTGAAGGAGATGAAGCTGGTGCGGGAGATGCCGGCAAATGCTTACAGGAAAGCGGATATCGCGCTGAGTTCTGTCTCCACAGATTTTGAGCGTCTGGGGGACAGGCTTGCTAAGACGGGAATTTTTCAAGAGGTCATCGCGCTGGACGAGAAGCGGGAGGATTTTTTCCCGGAGCTTGCCAAGTACAGGAAGAATTACAGCAATGTGTTAAAACACATGCTAAACCGCATGATTTTCACGAAAAAGCTCGCAAAATGCGAGTGCCCTTATATGGAGGTCATCGACTTTGCAGCGTATGAGGACATTTATGTGTTCTGTGACAGTGACCCTATTGGCTATTATCTGAATTACAGGCATCTGTATTATCATGCGGTGGAGGACGGGCTGGACTGTCTGAAAAATCTTGACGACGCCTATGTCGCAAACCACGGGCACTTCCGCCTAAAGACATGGTTTTCACGCCACAATCTCATCTTTATCATGAATGGCTGGGGAAAGTACTGCCTTGACATGGAGATCAATGACCGCAGCGTCGTGCCGACGGACTGTCCGCGCTTTGTCGAGGTGCCGAGAAAGCCGCTCGAACGGACGCTTACTCCTGAGCAGAAAAAACAGATGATACAGGCGTTTATTGAGGATGCGGACGCGCTGATGCAGCAGCTAAAGCCCTCTCAGGAGGGAGAGGCGTTTGCGTGCTTTCTGACAGAACCGCACCCGGTTGATATCGAGGCGAGAAAACGCGTCTGTCTCGATGTCCTTGCAAAATACTGCCAAGGCTACAGAGTCCTGATCAAGCCGCACCCGAGAGATACGGTTGACTATGAGGCGCTCTGCCCGGATGCGGTGGTGCTGCGCGGGCGGTTTCCGGTGGAGGTGCTCAATTTCTTTGAGGGGCTTCACATCAAGCGGGCAGTGTCGATCGTCACCACAGCGATGAACAATATGGATTTTGTCGAGGAGAAGCTCAACCTTGGCGCCTCGTTCTGGGATGCCTACGAGGACCCCGAGAAGCATGCTTATAATAAGAAGGCGGGGCTGGCGCTGGCGGATCAATAAAAATGATAAAGGAGATTGTGGTATTTGAAAAACTGTGTATAATAGTATATAAAAGGGTGTTGACCGGGGCGGAGGAAATAGAATGCTGGCAGAATTTAAGGTTCGAAACTATAAAAATTTTAAGGATGAATTACGGTTTTCGCTAAAATCAGCAAAAAATTATGAATTTCGTCAGGAAGTACTTCAAAACGGAATCATTAAGGATGCGGTGGTAATTGGTTATAATGCCTCTGGAAAGACCAATCTGGGCTTGGCGATGATGGATATCACAGCCCATTTGACGGATAAATTTGAAAAGAGAGACGGTAACAACCTGTTTTATGCCAATTTATACAATGCGGAGGATGTGGTATCGTTTGTGTATCAATTCAAATTTGATCAGTCTGTTTTAGAGTATGCTTATGAGAAAAAGAATGTGTATCAGGTATTTCATGAGAGTATCAGGATTGATGGAAAAGAAGTGATTCGAAGTGAAAAGAAATACAGTTTTGTTGATTTGAAGGGAGCAGAAACCTTGAACTTAACCAATTGGGACGGTTCTATTTCATTTGTCAAATATATTTATGCCAACACCGTTTTGGACAGGGAAGACAAAGACTGTCAGGTGTTTCTGAAATTTATGCGGTTTGTCAATCAGATGTTATGGTTTAGCAGCACAGAGGGGCTGC